>NZ_JBVAXR010000026.1:63440-77471 GCF_055419445.1 Mycobacterium sp. IDUB_19
GGAGGAACTCAGCCGGCGCCGGATCTACCACAGCTTCAACCCGCAGGGCGTGAATATCGTTGGCGCCTCGCTGTTGTCGTTCGGTAGCGACGAGCAGAAGCGCCGCTGGGCGGTACCGATCCTGCGCGCCGAGATCACCGCGTCACTCGGAATGAGCGAACCCAGCGCGGGCTCCGATCTCGCGTCGTTGCGCACCCGCGCGGTGCTCGACGGTGATCACTTCGTGGTCAACGGGCAGAAGGTGTGGACCTCGGGCGCCCACGATGCCGACGTCTTGCTGACGTTCGTCCGGACGAATCCAGATGCGCCGAAGCACAAGGGAATCAGCGTGCTGATCGTCCCGACCGACACCCCGGGTCTGGTGCGCCGGCCGTTCCCGTCGATCTGCGGTGCCGACGACCTGGATTTCAACGAGGTGTTCTTCACCGACGTGCGGGTGCCCGCGGAGAATCTGGTCGGCGAGCTCGACCAGGGATGGCGGGTGGCCAACGGCTCGCTCGGGCACGAGCGCACGATGATGTGGCTGGGTTTCGCCGATCGGCTCGACAACATGATCGACGACTTTCACCCGAGCACCGAGGTCGAACGCGATCAGTACGCCAGCACGATCATGGACAAGCAGGCGCTGCGGCTGCTCGGTTCGGTGGCTTTGGCCCGCGCCTCGCGTGGTGAAGACGACGTGGCCGCGATCTCGGTGCTCAAGCTGCTCGGGTCCGAAGCCGAATTGCGTGGCATGGATCTGGCGCTGACATCTGCGGGATCGGACGGGCTCGTGCACCCGGGTCTGACCGGGCCGTACGCGCACATGAATCTCGACCACTACTTCGCCAGCTGGTTCGAGCGTTATGCGCGAAGCTTTTCCGGCACCATCGCCGGCGGGACGTCGGAGATCCAGCGCAACATCATCGCCCAGCGCGTTCTCGGCTTACCGCGCGGCTGAGATCTGCTCGCGAGCAAAGGGTGCGTGCTAGACCGGGTCGAATTTGGTGATCAGCCAGGTGCCGTTGACCCGGGTCAAACTCACCAGCACGCTGCTGGAGGCCATCGAGGGGTCGGGGTTGTCCTTGCTGGTTGTGCTCTGGTCGACCAACACCAGCACGACGGCCGAGTCCGGATGTAATTCCTGAACCGCCGCCCCCAATACCCGAGCGTTGGTTTTCAGTGCCTTCTGTTTGGCTGCCGGAGCCACGATCTGTTCGGTGAACTGGTTGTAGTACGACAAGAAGTCCCCGGACAGGTGAGACTTGGCGGCGGCGAAGTCTTTGTCGAGTGTGTCGGGTGAGTAGGACAGCAACGCGATTGTTCCGTCGGACGCCGAATTGATGACTGCGTTCGCGACGCTGGCGTCGGTTTGTTTATCAGGCCGGTACTGCTTGAAGTACAGCCACGTCGCCGTGCCGCCGGAGATCAGCAGGAGCGAAATCAGAATAACGGGAACGACTTTCACCTTGCGCCGCGCGCGTTGCTTGCTACGTTTACTGCTTTTCGTTTGCGCGGAAGAGTCGTCGGCAGGGTCGACGCCGCCGTTGTCCTTGCTCATGGAATGAACTCCACTTTGGACATCTTGTATTGCCCACCGTCTTCTGTGACGGTCACTCGGAGCCGCCATCTGCGGGGTTCGTCTTTGGCGCCCGCGGCGTTGGTGATCCGCGAAGTCGCCGCGACGAGCACCAACGCGGAATTCCCGTCAATCGATTGCACGGCCGCCGCATTCACCGTTCCCTGGGTGACCACTTTGGACTGCTCGACCACCGTCGTGAAATCTTTTGCGCGCTGCTGGAAATCGTCCCTGAACTGGCCGGTCGAGCTGTCGATCACCCGCTGCACGTCCTCCTTGGCCCTATTGAAGTCCAAGGAAGTCATGTTGACGACACCTTGTCTGGCCCCGGCAGCGAAGTTCGCGATGCGCTGGTCGTGCTCCGTGATTTCATGGCGCTGCCACATCATGTATCCGCTGGCCCCGATGAAGGCGCAGGTGAGGATGATGGCCGCCACTTTCCACGTCACGGACAGCGATGGCAACCGCAGGCGTCGCCGGGAGCGGGCCGACTCGGATCCCGATTCTGCGTCTTCGGGCGTTTCGTCGGAGACTTCTTCCTCGGTCTCCGCGTCGTCGGCGTCGGTTACGTCCTCGCCGGTTACGTCCTCGTCCTCGTCGGTCTTCGCCTCGTCGGTGTCGGTGTCGGTGTCGGTGTCGGTGTCAGAGTCATCGGTCTTCGCCTCGGCGGTATCGGCTGCGTCCTCATCGGCGGCCGGGGCTTCTTCGGTGGTTTCGGTGGTCTCCGCCTCGGCCTCTGTCTCCGCCTCGGCCTGCACTTCGCGCCGGAGCCGGGCGGCACGGGCACGGGCACGCGCCGCGGCAGCCAGTGCTTCGGCTTCGGCGGCTTCCGCCTCGGCTTCCGCGATCAACGCCAAGGTGTCGGCTTTCGATGTGGCCGGGTCTTTCGGCGGTTTCTTCGCCTCAGCCATCCTGCTTACTTCCCATCGCTCTCACAAGCGACCGGCTCTTGTACGTCTCACGCGGCTACCATCGCACGAGCGAGAACGGGTAAGTGTTGGTGCCCCCTGGTGCGCCACCGCAACCCGTGTCGAACGTTGAGTCGACCTGACCCGCCAGCGTCACCGCATCCCACGAATACACGTCATGCGACGGAAAGAATTGGACCACGCAGCGCACACCGTCGGGCACATCGACGGCCATGGTGTAGCGGCCGTTGGACAGGTGAGCGTCACCCCGGTAAGGCGCCGCTTGCCCGTTGGGTTGCGGAGTCGCGTAGACGTTCAGGCATCCCGGCACTTTAGGAGTGCACGGGTTAAGCGACCAAATCCAGCTGTGGCCGGGATCCCGGTTTGTGTCCAGCCTGTAGTTGCCAACCAGCGTGTCGTCGGCGTGGGCGGTCGGCGTGACAGCCAGCGCGGCCGCGGCAAGCGCAAGGCTCGTTGCGAAAGTCTTCACCGGAGTGTCTCCCATCTCTGCACACGGTTGGCCTGAATATAGAGGGCCGCCGTGCTGAACAGAGCTACTCGGAAAAATTGGAGCAGTCAACAGCCAGTTCGTTTAGCCCTCTAGTCGATAACCGCGGCTTCCTTGCGCTCGGTGACCGGCCGGGCGAGTTCCTGTTCGTTGCAGATGCGCTGCAGCTTGTCGAGTGTTTCGTCGAGACCCGCGCCGACGGTGGGGCCAGGGGTGAACGTGGCCGGCAGTTTGCGCATGCCCTGGATGACGCCGATGCTCTCGTAGTGGACCGCGCCGTCGGGATCGCAGCGGTAGTCGGGCATCCGGTCCAGCACCGCGGTCAGCATTGACTTGAACACCGTGCGCGCCACGTTGGATCCGACGCAGCGGTGCACACCGATGCCAAAGCTGAAGTGCCGGTTACCTTTGCGGTCAAGTACTACGTCGTCCGGGTCGGCGAACACCGACGGGTCGCGATTGGCCATGGCCCACGAAATCCATAGCCGCTCACCCTCTTTGAACTGGTGTCCGTTGAGTTCGGTGTCATCGGAGAACGTCCGGCCGTCACCGGGGGCAGGGGTGAAGAAGCGCAGGAACTCCTCGGTCGCGGGGTCGAGCAGCGTGTCGCGGTTCTTGGACAGCCGCTCGCGCTCGTCGGGGTTTTGCGAAAGCCATTCCAGCGAGTGGGCGGTCAACGCGGTCGTGGTGTCGAAGCCGCCACCGATGACCAGGCCGAGGTTGCCGAGAATCTCCAGATCCGGGGCCGGCTCGCCGTCAATCCGCATTTGTAGCAGCCCATTGACGATGCCGGGTCGCGGATTCTCGCGAATCTCGTGCATGTTGGTGACCATGTCGAGGCCCATCTCCCGGTGCATCGCGGTGACCCGCTCGATGTCGGGGGAGTGTTCGGGGGTGTAGACGGCCGCGTGAACCGGCTCGCTGTAGAGGTTCCACTTCTTCAGTGGAATGCCCAGCATCGCCAACGTGAATACCGCGGGCACGATGTTGGCCAGGTCGTCGACGAAGTCGATGCGGCCTTCTTCGATCTTCTCGTTGAGGCAGGCGCGCGTCACGTCATGGATGAACGGCTCCCAGCGCTTGACAGCGGCCGGCGACAAATAGGGATTGAGCACGGTGCGGTAGATGCGGTGTTCGGGCTCATCCATCTCCAGGATGCCGCCGCGCACCGCGCTGACCCGGCTGGCGGTCGGGATCGAAATCCCTTTGTAGCCGCGACGTTCGTTGTGGATGTCGTGGTCGTTGGAGACCGCGGGGCAGCGGGCGAGCTCGAAAACCTCGTGGCTGCCGGCCGCGACCCAGTGCCCGCCGTAGGTCTCGGTCCACGCCATCGGGCACTTGGCGTGCATCTCCTCGGTGATCTGCTTGAACTGCGAGCGGTACTCCGCGTTGTGCCGGTCGAAGTGGTAGTGCTGCTTCTTACGGTCGCCGTCGCTCACGACATCGTCGACGCTCAAGGTGCTGTCTCCCTTTAGGTTTCGTCCGTGATCATGATCGCCTGCTCCGGGCACGAATGCGCGGCCTCGCGAACCTGGTCCTCCTGGTCGGCGGGCACCACCTCGTTGACGGCCGACGAACTCCCGTCAATGTCGCTGAGGCGGAATGAATCCGGCGCAATCATCGCGCACAGGGTGTGGCCCTGGCAGCGTTCTGAATCAACCCAGACCTTCACGATGTCTCCTCCGGGGCTGTAGTGCGGGCTCAGGTGTTTCGACCGCCGTTGACGCCCAATATCTGGCCGGTGATGTAACCGGCTTCCTCCGACACCAGGAATGCGCATGCGGCCGCGATGTCTTCGGGCTTACCGATCCGGCGCACGGGGGTCCGGGCGATGGTCTCGTCGATGTCGCCGAGATAGCCGCGCGCCTCGGCGCTGCGCAGCATCGGGGTGTCGATGAAACCGGGTGGCACGGCATTGACCGTAATCCCGCTCGGGCCGTACTCGAGCGCCAGCGACTTGGTGAGTCCGTTGACCGCCGACTTGGCCGCGACATAGTGAGACATATAGGGAGCGCCGGAATGTGTGCTCGACGACGAGATGTTGACGATGCGTCCCCACCCGGCCTCGACCATGTCGGGCAGCACCGCCTGAATCATATGGAAGACCCCGTGCAGGTTGACGTCGATGACGCGCTGCCAGTCCTCGAACGTGATGTTGCCGAACCGCTTGAATCCATCCAAGCCGGCGGCGTTGACCAGAATCGCCACCGGTCCCAGTTGTGCGCGGATCGCCGACAGCGCTGCGTCCACCTGGGAACGATCCGTCACGTCGGCGGTGAAAGACAGCTCGGCGTCCGACGGCCTGAGATCGATGGTCGCGACGTCAATGCCGTCGGCGCGGAGCCGATGCGCGACCGCCAGACCGATCCCGGATCCGCCACCGGTGACCACCGCGGTCTTCATGCCAAGGCCCCTAAGGTAGATGCGGCCGTCTCAGTCACAAAGAATCTCCTTCGCAATTATGAGAACCTTACTCTCACGCCGAAGTGGCGTGCAACATCACCATGAAACACCCCGCAGCCTGGGCTGAAAACCTTCGCAGGGTATCGTCTTCGCCGTCGCGGCGCTGGTCGGCCGTTCCTATGACTTTCTTGAATTCTCGAGACACGAATGTAAGATTCGCCCGGGAAGAGAATGAAATTTTCGTGACCGTCACCACAAGAGGAGCCGAATGCCAGCGCAGGTCACAGTGCCGGACGTCGCGGAAACCGCTGGTTCGGGGGTCGCGCGCCGCCTGTTGATCGACGGCAGTCTCGTCGCCGGACTCGCAGAGTTCTTGGCGCGCAAGACCTTCGCGGTTCCGGAGATGGGAGGCGATCAATGAGGCCGTTGGAGGGCATTCGCGTTCTGGAAGTCGCCATGTACGGGTTCGTCCCGTCCGCGGGCGCCGTGTTGGCCGAATGGGGCGCCGACGTAATCAAAGTCGAGCACGCGGTGACGGGTGACCCCCAGCGTGGACTTCGGCAGACCGGCATGTTGCACGTCGAAGGCGATCCGAATCCCAACATCGAGCACGCCAACCGCGGCAAGCGCAGCCTCGGACTCGACATGTCGGTTCCCGAAGGTCAGGAAGTGCTCTACGAGTTGGTCCGCCGCTCGGACGTGTTCTTGACCAGCTTCCTGCCCGGCGCCCGGCAGAAGTTCGGCATCGACGTCGACGACATCCGGGCGGTGAACCCGTCGATCATCTACGCGCGGGGCAGCGCGCTCGGGCCGCGCGGTGAAGAGGCGACCAAGGGCGGCTACGACATGACCGCCTTCTGGTGCCGGGCCGGAACGGCCGCCACTATCACTCCGATGGGGATGCCCGGCATGATCGCGCCGCCGGGACCTGCCTACGGCGACACCATCTCCGGGACCAACCTGGCCGGAGGCATCGCGGCGGCATTGCTCAAGCGCGAGCGCACCGGCGAACCGTCCGTCGTCGACGTGTCGCTGCTGGGCAGCGGACTGTGGTCGATGGGCCACACCGTCGCATTGACCAAGCACCTCAACCAGCGACTGGAAGCACCTCCGCCCGGTGTGCACGGCGCGCCGAACAACCCGTTGGTGGGGCTGTACACGACATCGGACGGCCGCTACATCTCCTTCGTGATGATGCAGCCGACGAAATTTTGGGCCGATGTGTGCCGGCATGTTGACCTGCCCGAGCTGGCCGACGATCCGCGGTTTGCCACCATCGAGCAGATCACCGCGAACACGGCAGAAGCCGTTGAGATCTTGACCAAGGTGATCGCAACCCGCACGCTTGCCGAGTGGAGCGAACGCTTTGCTACGTTGGCCGGGCCCTGGGCACCGGTGCAGGACACGTTGCAGGCGGCCGACGACACTCAAATCCGGGCCAACGAATATATGGTCCGCGCAGGCGAACTCGAGTTGGTCGCCAACCCCGTTCAGTTCGACGTCACCGCACCGCATACCGGACCGGCACCGGGATTTGCCGAACAAACCGACGAGATCCTGCAGGAATTGGGATTCGACTGGGACCGCATTATCGAACTCAAGACGGCAGGCGCCGTCACGTAACGCCGTCACTTAGAAGCGGAGCAGCCCTCAATTGTCTAAGCCGAATGTCACGTCTGTTCGGACCCGTCCGCCCGATCCGGGTGCGGCGGCCAAAAGTCGTTCGATAACGGTTGCGCGATTTTTGCTCCACCCGGACGTGGCATGAGTCACAATGTCCGGACGCTTCTCCCGCGACAGAACGGAGGACTGGCGTGAGGAAGGCAAGTACCGCCACGCCGGCGATAGATGCTGAATTTCAGCTGTCCGCCAGGCATTTCGAAGTCGGCGGTATCCGCTCGGGATCGTTCGTTGAGCCGAATTTACCTCAGCCGGTGCGCAACAACAAGACTGTCGGTCTCGTAACGTTGGGAAGGTCTGGGGCCGATGGCAATTAAGGGCCCAGACCACTGGTCAGCGGGATTGCCTGCGCTGAAACTGAAATGGGACTTCTCGGGGCCCATGCAGGCGGTCGGAGCGTTGTTCGCAATGTCGGCCGACGCGGTGAAGTTCGTGTTCGTCCGGCCGTTCCAATGGCGGGAGTTCTTGGAGCAGTCCTGGTTTGTCGCGCGGGTGGCGCTGGCTCCCACCCTGCTGGTAGCGATCCCGTTTACCGTCCTCGTCAGCTTCACGCTCAACATCCTGTTGCGCGAACTGGGCGCGGCTGACCTATCCGGTGCGGGTGCCGCGTTCGGTGCGGTCACCCAGCTCGGCCCCTTGGTCACGGTTTTGATCGTGGCGGGCGCGGGTGCTACGGCAATGTGTGCGGACCTTGGGTCGCGAACAATTCGCGAAGAAATCGACGCGATGGAGGTGCTGGGCATCAACCCGGTACAACGGTTGGTCACTCCGCGCATGTTGGCTTCTGGGTTGGTCGCCTTTTTGCTCAACAGCCTGGTCGTCATCATTGGCGTCCTTGGCGGCTACGTCTTTTCGGTGTTTGTGCAAGACGTGAATCCCGGCGCGTTCGCCGCGGGTATCACCTTGCTCACCGGCGTGCCCGAGGTGGTCATTTCGTGCGTCAAGGCAGCCCTTTTTGGCCTCATCGCCGGCTTGGTCGCCTGCTATCGGGGCCTGTCGATCACCGGCGGGGGCGCTAAGGCTGTTGGCAACGCGGTAAACGAAACCGTGGTTTATGCCTTCATGTCCCTGTTCGTCGTCAACGTGGTCGTCACCGCGATCGGCATCAAGATGACGGCGAAGTAGGGGCTGCCAATGGCGCTGAGGGCTGTATATCCGCGATTGAGCCGCCAATTCGAGAAACCGGTTGCCTCGTTGGGCCGGATCGGCGACCACACCCTGTTTTACGGTAGAGCGCTCGCCGGAGTACCCTTCGCAGCTACCCATCACAGGCGTGAAGTCGTTCGACTGATTGCCGAGATCAGCATGGGTGCAGGCACTTTGGCGATGATCGGCGGAACCGTCGTGATTGTCGGCTTCCTGACGCTGGCGGCGGGCGGCACACTGGCCATTCAGGGTTACACCTCACTGGGCAACATCGGCATCGAGGCGCTCACAGGCTTTCTGTCCGCGTTCATCAATGTGCGTATCGCGGCACCGGTGGTCGCCGGGATCGGTCTGGCGGCCACCTTCGGCGCCGGGGTGACTGCTCAGCTGGGTGCCATGCGGATCAACGAAGAAATCGATGCGTTGGAGAGCATGGCCATTCGGCCCGTTGCCTATTTAGTGAGCACCCGAATCCTGGCGGGAATGATCGCCATCACGCCGTTGTACAGCGTCGCCGTAATCCTGTCGTTCATGGCCAGTCAGTTCACCACCACGTTCTTGCTCGGACAGTCGCAGGGTCTGTACCAGCACTACTTCAACACGTTCCTCAACCCGATCGACTTGTTGTGGTCGTTCCTGCAGGCCATCATGATGGCGCTCACCATCCTGCTGATCCACACTTACTACGGCTATTTCGCGTCGGGTGGGCCGGCCGGTGTCGGCAACGCGACTGGTAACGCGGTGCGCACCTCGCTGATCGTCGTGGTGTCGGTCACGCTGCTGATCTCGCTGTCTATTTACGGTTCCAACGGCAACTTCAACCTGTCCGGATAGGAGGCAGACGTGACAGACAGATTCGGGCCGGGCCCCTTCGACCGGTCTGAAGCCGCCAGTGACGCGTCTCCCGTTGCCGCGTCACCGGGGCGCCATTTCGGTGCCCAGTCCTACGCGCGCCCGCTGGCGGGCCTGGCCACCGTGGCCGTCGTCGCCGTCATCTTCGCGGTGGCGGTGGGTCTGTTTCAGGGCTCCTTCACCGAAACCGTGCCGGTGACCGTGATTTCGCAACGAGCCGGCCTCGTCATGAACCCGGACGCCAAGGTCAAGATGCGTGGCGTGCAGGTGGGCAAGGTCGCCTCGATCGAATCGTTGCCCAACGGACAAGCCGCGATTCACTTGGCGATGGACCCATCGCAGTTGCACTTCATTCCCGGCAACGTGCTGGTCGACATCGCGTCATCGACGGTGTTCGGCGCGAAGTCCGTTCAGCTGGTGGAACCCGCCCAGCCCTCGGCGCAGCGGCTGCACAGTGGCCAGACGCTGCAGGGCCAGCACGTCATGGTCGAAATCAACACGGTGTTCCAGCAATTGGTGTCGGTTCTGTCCCACATCGACCCGCCGAAGCTCAACGAGTCACTGGGCGCGCTGGCACAAGCGTTCAGCGGGCGGGGCGCAAAGCTTGGCCAATCCCTGAGCGACTTGGATTCATTCCTGGCCAGGCTGGAGCCGAGCCTTCCCGCATTCCGGCATGACCTCGCGGTCCTGCCGGCGGTGTCCAACGCCTATGCCGACGCCGCACCGGACCTGGTAAAGACCGCCTCCAACGCGACCCGGATCAGCAAGACGATTGTCGACGAGCAGAACAACCTGGATGCATTGCTGATCAGCGCGATCGGCTTGGCCGACATCGGCAACGACGTGTTGTCGGCGAACCGCCAACCGCTGACGGATGTAATGCATCTGCTGGTGCCGACCACCGATCTGCTCAACGAGTACCACGAGGCGCTCACCTGCAGTTTCGCCGGTCTCGTACAGATTGGGCACGGTGCGCCACTGTCGGAGCCGAGCATCAACATATCGGCGAGCCTGACGTTGGGCGCCGAACGTTATCGGTATCCGACGAACCTGCCCAAGGTTGCGGCGACGGGTGGCCCGCAGTGCGTGGGTCTGCCGAAGCTGCCGTTCAACACGAACCCGCCGCAATTGATTACCGACATCGGCGCCAACGCGGGAGGGTACGGAAACCAACAGGCGTTGCTCAACTCCGACCTCCTCAAACAGCTCTTGTACGGGCCGATCGCCGGCCCGCCACGCAACCCGGCTCAGATCGGACAACCCGGATGAGAACGCGCTCTACGCTGATAAAGTTCGGGATCTTTGCGGTCGTGATGGCGATTCTTACCGCATTCCTGTTCTTCATCTTCGGCCAGTACCGGACGGGTTCGACGACCGGGTATTCGGCAGTGTTCACCGACGTGTCGCGTCTCAAGCCGGGGCAGTCGGTGCGAGTCGCCGGGATCCGGGTGGGCACGGTCGATAGCGTTTCACTGCAGGCGGACAAAAAAGTTGTGGTGAAGTTCGACGCCGACCGCAACGTCGTCCTCACCGAGGGCACCAGGGCGGCGGTCCGCTACCTCAACCTGGTGGGCGATCGCTACCTCGAACTCGTCGACGGTCCCGGCTCGACCAAGCATCTGCCGGACGGCGGTCAGATTCCCGTCAACCGCACCGCGCCGGCGCTTGACCTCGATCTCTTGCTCGGTGGACTGAAACCCGTTACCCAAGGCCTGAATGCGCGCGATGTCAACGCGCTAACCTCGGCATTGTTGCAGGTCTTCCAGGGGCAAGGCGGCACCCTCGAATCGCTGTTCGCCAAGACGACGTCGTTCTCGAACGCCTTGGCTGACAACGATCAAACCGTGCAGCAATTGATCGACAACCTCAACATCGTGGTCGGCACGGTTTCCAAGGACGGCAAACAGTTCTCCGGCGCGATCGATCGCCTCGAGCAGCTTGTCAGCGGGCTATCGAACGATCGCGACACCATTGGGCCCGCAATTGACGCCCTGGACAAGGGAACCGCCTCGCTGGCAGATCTGCTGGCCAGCGCGCGACCGCCGCTGTCCGGCACCATAGCTCAGTTGAATCGGCTGGCGCCGATACTCGATAACGACAAGGACCGCCTTGACGCAGCGATCGGCAAGGCGCCAAAGAACTACCGCAAGCTGGTCCGGCTCGGCGTAGCCGGCTCCACCATCCCTTACTACCTCTGCCAGTTAGAACTCCGCGGCACGGACCTTCAAGGCAAGACGGTGCATGCCAATGTCTTTAGGTCAGATGCGGGAAGGTGCACGGAACCCTAATGCTTAAGTATCGCGGAGGTGGCCGGGTAAAGGCCGGATTCATCGGCGTCGTCTTAGCGGTGCTGGTCATCCTGGTGGGCTTGTCGCCCGACCGGTTTGTTTCATGGGCGACGATGGTCCGGTACCAGGCGCTGTTTTCCGAAGCCGGCGGCATTGCGGCGGGCAACCCGGTAATTGTGTCGGGGATGAAGGTCGGAACGGTGTCGGATGTGTCGCTGCACCACGGCGATGCTCTGGTGACGTTCACGACGAAGGGCAACGTCCTGCTCGGGTCGGAGACCACCGCGCATATCCGCACCGGCTCGCTGCTGGGCGAGCGGATGCTGACGTTGGAGTCCACCGGCAGCGGCACGATGCACCCGATGACTCTCATTCCCGTCTCGCGCACGTCCTCGCCTTATTCGTTGACGGAAGCGGTCAGCGACTTGACATCGGACACCGCGGGCACCAACACCACTGCGCTGAATCAGTCGTTGGACACACTGTCGGCGACGCTCGACCAGCTCGCACCACAAATGGGTCCGGCCTTCGACGCACTCACCCGGTTATCACGCACTCTCAACAGTCGTAACAAGAACCTGGCCGACCTCTTCAAGAGTGCCGCCGACGTCACCGGTGTTCTTTCCGAACGCAGCCAGCAGGTCAACAAGCTCATCCTCAACTCCGACTCTCTGCTCCAAGTCTTGGTGGCGCGGCGACAAGAGATCGTGGACTTGCTGGCCAACACGTCGGTGGTGGCCAAGCAGCTGACGGCGTTGGTGCACGACAACGAAGCCACCTTGGCACCGACGCTGGAGAGACTGAATAGGGTGACCGGGGTACTGGAGAAGAACCGCGACAACATCGCCAAAGCGCTGCCGGGTCTCGCCAAATTCGAGATCACGGTCGGTGAGGGCATCTCCAGCATGTACGCGTACTCGGCGTTCGTCCCGAACTTCCTTGCCCCGCAGATCTTCCAACCGTTCTTCGACTACCTCTGGGGATTCCGCACCTTCGACACGTCTCGCGGTCCTGGATACCCTTCGCCGGTACCTCGGTCGCTGGTTCCCTTCCCGTACAACGCTATTCCACCGTGCCCGGGCTGTACGTTGGGCGGACGAATCGGCGGGTCGCAGTGATCTCCCGGATGCCGCGCGGCAAGCTGGCGGCCGTGGCGGCGGTTGTCCTGGTCGGGCTGATCGTTGCCGGCGCTGCCGTGCTCGTCCGTAATACGTTCTTCGGCCCACGGACGATTACGGCCTATTTCACCAGCGCCACCGCGATCTATCCCCATGACGAGGTGCGGGTATCGGGTGTCAAAGTCGGCAACATCGAATCCATTGAGCCGCAGGGCACACAGGCAAAGATGACCCTCAAGGTCGATCGCGACGTGCCCATCCCGGCGGACGCGAAGGCGGTAGTAGTCGCCCCGAATCTGGTGGCCGCCCGCTACGTCCAGCTCACACCGGCATATCGCGATACCGGGCCGGTCATGCACGACGGCGCAGCGATACCGGTGGAGCGAACTGCGGTGCCGGTCGAGTGGGACGAGGTCAAAACCCAGTTGATGCGGCTGGCAACGGATTTGGGACCCAAGAGTGGGGTATCGGGCACATCCGTGGGCCGTTTCATCGACAGCGCCGCCAATGCTCTCGACGGTAACGGCGACAAGCTGCGGCAAACACTCGGTCAATTGTCAGGAGTGGCCCGGATCCTCGCCAACGGCAGCGGCAACATCGTCGACATCATCAAAAACCTGCAAACCTTCGTCGGCGCGCTGCGGGACAGCAACGTTCAGATCGTCCAGTTCAACGACCGCCTGGCCACGCTCACCAGCGTGGTCAACGACAGCAAATCCGATCTGGACGCGGCGCTGACAGATCTGTCGACGGCGGTCGGCGAGGTGCAACGATTCATCTCCGGCACTCGCAACCAGACCAGCGAGCAGATTGCCCGGTTGGCCGACGTGACGCAGAACCTGGTCGATCACCACATGGCTCTGGAGAACATTCTGCACGGCGCGCCGAATGCGCTGGGCAACTTCTTCAACGACTACAACGCCGACACCGGAACGATCGTGGGAGGGTTCGGGCTGATGAACTTCGCGAATCCCACGTGGGGCGGCCAGCTTCTGCTGTCCGCTCCGGGCTGCGACCAAATCGGCGCCATCGAGAACGTCACCGCGGTCGAATCGGGCAAGCTGTGCGCCCTGTTTCTCGGTCCCGGATTGCGACTGCTCAACTTCAACAACTCGCCACTGCCCATCAACTTTATTCTGCAGAAGTCCATCGACCCGTCCAAGATTCTCTACACCGAACCACGCCTGGCACCCGGTGGCGAGGGCCCGAAACCCGGACCACCCGAGACTCCGCCCGCGGTGTCGGCCTATACCGGCCTGCCGGGTGATCCGGTGGGACCGCCGGGGGCCGTGCCACCGGAGCGGATACCGGGCGCGGCGATGCCGCTGCCGCCCCCGCCGTCGACACCGATGCCACCACCACCGGCGTCGAGTGTGTCGGACATGCTGCTGCCGGCCGAAGGGCCACAGCAATGATCGCCCGGGTTGCGGTTCGGCGGGTGTTGGTCGTCGGCTGTTGCGTGGTGTTGACGTCGTCGGGATGCGCATTCCACGGCCTGAATTCACTGCCATTGCCCGGTGCGGTCGGACGGGGGCCGGGGGCCAACATCTACCACGTCGAGCTCCCGAAT
>NZ_JBVAXR010000027.1:0-72248 GCF_055419445.1 Mycobacterium sp. IDUB_19
ACCGGCTGCCACACCGCCCCGACCCGCTTGGCCAGCACACGCCGAGTGCTCTTACCCCGCACCGACCACGAGCGCCCATCCGCCGAGACCAGCCCACCCACAATCGACAACCCCTGCCCCACACAATCGGCGCGCGCCCCAGCACCGCGACGGCCCACCCAGATGGGATGGGTGGCCATCGCCAACATCTGCTCATCCCCCGACGAATTACCGTAAGCGTGAACCTCAACATCAGCACGCAGCCCGTGCGCGGCCATCCACGCCGTCAACCGCGCGGCCTTATGCGCCCCCCGAGTCCGTTGACCGCCCACGATCTGCCCGGTCAACATACCGGTGTCGTCGACCTCCAACTCCCCGGCCAACACAGCATCGATACCGAGCTTGTCGGCCAACGGCCGCAGATAGGCCGCGGGCCCCTCCGACACAATGACCACCGCAAAGCCCCGGCTCTTGTACTCCCCAATCTTGTCCACCAACTCGGGTCGGAGGAACTGCGGCAACCGCTCGGCAAACGACTCACCCCACTGCGCATACCGCTGCGCGGGCATGCCCTTAAACAACCGCGCAACCACCTCAAACCCAAACGCACCCCGCCCCCGAT
Organism: Mycobacterium sp. IDUB_19; assembly: GCF_055419445.1. Classification (NCBI taxonomy): domain Bacteria; kingdom Bacillati; phylum Actinomycetota; class Actinomycetes; order Mycobacteriales; family Mycobacteriaceae; genus Mycobacterium; species Mycobacterium sp. IDUB_19. The sequence continues at coordinate 602 of NZ_JBVAXR010000027.1, forward strand.
TACGCACGCCAACCCCAGCCCCCGCCAAAATCACCCGCGGCCACCCAAACCTCTCCGCCAAAAACATTGGCGGAGCATCAACCTCAGCAAGAGTCCCATCAAAATCAAACGCCGCCACACCCACAAACCCACCCGCGGGAGCGGCTGTGGGCTGCCCGGCCGGACGCTCACTGTCGTCTCTCACGGTAGCCGGCGACTCGACATCCGGCCCGCTGCCGGTATGGTCCTTTTCCCGTTCGGCAGCCATGTGGGTGGTGTTGACGCGGAGCCGTTCTGCCACGTCAATGACCCGTGCCGCTTTGGCACCTTCGACCTTCTCGCGCACGTAATCGGCGATGAACATCTGGATCTGGGCGTCCAGGCCACCCAATGCCTGCACAGCTTTGCCAACCCGAGAACCCGACGACACCTCAACGCTGACATCCGACGGCCGCGGCTCATCAATGTCGATAACCATCAGCAGTGGCTCTTTAGCGCGCGTGGCCGCGCGCAACCCGACCGCACCGCTCACCTTGAAGCTCTGCTGTCCGAACGGCAAAGCGACCTCAAGATCGAAATCCAGCGGAACGCGGATCTCGAAGGTGTTAATCTCACCGACCGTCCGCACAACCAGCGGTCGGCCCACAGTCCCCGTAGCGCTGACCGTGGCGAGATTGCCGGGCCCAACGGCAATCGGACCCATCTCGATACCGCCGGCGGCAATCCCAGCAACACCGTCCGCCACGGCCTCCGGCGTCACCGCGATGTTGAAGAAGTTGCGGCCGAACTCTTCATAACTCAGCCAAGCCGCAGCGGAAGCTGATTCGGTTGCCCCACCGGCACTTTCACCGATTTCGGAGTCAATGGGTCCTTGCCCGAGCAAGGCCATGCTGCCTGCGGGATCGTCGGTCTGGAGCCAACTAACACCGAGATCTCTGAAGTACGTTCGATCGATGTCGTTGTCCGCGGGCCCGCCGATGGTGACGATGCCTTCGGCGGCCGCCCAGCCAACGATATCGGGGAAGCTTCTCAGCGTTTGGGCGTAGTGGGCGAGCCCGTCGACGCCGATCCACTTGGCCAGACCCAAGACGGTAGAAATCTGCTGCTCGGTCGCCATCGGCAGCAGGTTCCATACCATAGGCAAGCTAGTTTGGAGCCGTTGTGCGACGCGACGCACTTCCAACAAGGTGTCCGGGTAGAACGATGTCACCACCGCGCGGGGGTGCTCCGCTGTTGCAGGATTTGCGAGGCCTGCGCCATCCAGCAACCTCACCACTTTGGATTCGACCTCATAAGGTACCCACGGCCGCGGCATGGGTTTGATCTCGACGAACACGGTCGCCGCGTGGCCGGTCCGGGCATGGTGGTCTTTGACCAGTCGCACCGCCTCGTCGAGCGTGAGTATCCCGTCGCCGCCGTAGAGTGACTTCAGCTCGGCCAGCGTCTTGTCGATGACGAGGCCCGCGCCGTCCGAGGTGCGGTCTACCTTCTCGTCGTGGAAGAGGACCACATGTCCATCGTGGGTGAGGCGGACGTCAATTTCGATAGCGTTGGCGCCTTTGTCCAGCGCTGATTGGAGAGCGCCCCGACTGAGTTCAGGGTGAAAGCTGGAGTCCCCGCGGTGGGCCGAAATCCCGATGTGCTGCCGCCACAGGGGGTTGGCGCGCGCGGGCTTCGCTCCGTGCGCTGTCGGCTTGCCGAGTGGTACGCCGGCGATCTTCAGCAGGTCCGTTGGCCAATCGGCGGTGATCGCTGGGGGGCGCAGCGCATATACGCGATCCTCGGCCCCGCCAGTTCGCCAGACCCGAGAGGCAGCCCGGAATGCCGGAAGCTCAGTGTAGAAAGCGCTAGGGGGATCGCTGCCCGGCTTCCCGAACAGGTTCTCAAGTAGCACGCGAACTGAGTGCCCAGGGGCTCCCGGGAGCCCAAATGTCTTTTCCTGCTCGAGCATGGCCCTCACGCCGACCGGCACTGGCGCCGTGACTGGCCCGAGGAACCTCCGCATCCGCTTGACCCACTCGGTCTGCGCTTCCATGCCTTCGCTGCCCACCGTGTTGTCGCCGACGCAAAGGATTACGGCCGCCGACGGCGTCTCCAGTTGGATCCTCTGCAGTAGTGCAAACGCAGGATGGCCGAGGCGATTTACTTGGTCTACCGGCTGCCTGGAGATCAGCCACCCCCGGCTTTTCGCCTTGTAAGGGTGCTCACCGATGCTGAGCAGAAGCCGTCCTTCACCGCCACACGCGTGGGGATCAAAGGCCAACACCAGAGGCTGGTCTAACCCGAGCTCGGCGGCGGCCTCATCCATCTCGGTCAACCCATTCCGGATCCGCTCCAGCCGGTGCCGATACTTGTCGTTTTCCGCGCGGGACAACTCGGCGTCCAGGTAGGCGCGAAGCGCATCGTTACGACCGTTCGGCGGTAAGCCCTCGGCACGCACGACACCGGCGACGGGTACTCCCGCAGCCTCGGCTGCGTCGGCGGTATCGGCAACACTGCCCTGCGCACCCTCGGCGACGGCCGTGACGAGCCCTGAAACCAGCTCTGCCAACCGCGCTTCGTGACGGCTGTTTTCACGACGCAGGGCATTGATCGCCTCGGCGTGCTCAACCAGCGCCCGCAGTTCCTGGTCATCCGGCGTCGCATCACACCAGCCGGCCAACATTCGCAGTTCCAACGAATCTTCGAACAGGCCGCCCAGATACACATCGCGCGAGTCCGCGGCCTGCTCCATCCGCTCATCACATACCTTGTCCGAAATCTGGGATGTAACCCGATCAATGGCCGCCACCAGCTCAATGATCTCAGCGCCCACCGCCGTCAGCCGATCGACTTCGCCACGCCAATAGCCTTGCGCCGCTGCTACTTCCGCTTCGACCTCATCGGAACCAGCCAGCGCCACCCCACAATCGCGCTGCTGCAACGCGGTGCGCAGCGCCTCGTGCAATGCCCCCACCCCGACGACCCGTTGCTCGACGCGAGCCAACGCGTGAACCTGCTCAATCAGCCCATTGAGCTTCGCGAACCGCAGGCAGTTGCGCACCATGGTTTCAACGGCGTGCAAGTTGCGGTACGGAGACGCCTGCAGCTTCTTCATCACCGAATTCACCACCCGCGCGGACACCGTCGCCACATCCGCACGGCCTAACAGCGAACGCATCTGTGGCCCCAGTGCAGACATAACCTCGCGCTCTGCCAAACCGTTAACCACCAACCGGTGCGCTACATCCCGCTGATTCTCCAACTGCGACAACGCCGGACTACCGACGAACAGGCCCGCTGGGCTCTTCCGCAGCTGCGAAGCCCGGTACCGAACACCCCCCCGCACCAGGTCAAGGTCCTGCAAAGTCCGATCACGAAGAGAGGCGAGCTCCACCAGCAAAGCATTCATATTGCCCAGGTCCCCGATGCGGAAGAATTCCGGCAACCTCGCCGGCTGATCGGAATTCGGCGCACCCGCAGGAGGCTCGTCGCCGGGCACGTTGCGGATGCGCTTGTCGGTGGGTAGCCCCGATGAGGCGGGGTGCTCGTCGTAGCGGTGAATCGCGACGAATCCGTCGCCGTGGGGGTTCGCAGTGTTGGGATTGGTGTGCAGCAGCAGCTGGAACGCCGCGTCGGGTTGCCCGAACGGTTGAATCGTCTCCCATTCCTGATACCGCATCGGCCCACCGACCGCCTCGTCGAACACGATCACTTCGTTGCCGACGACCTGCAACACCACCAAGTAGTCATCGCGATCGGGATCCTCGGTATGCAGCACCACCCATGCGGCATCAGCACGCCCACGCCGAGCCAAACGCACCAACCCCGCCGCCGCGGCACGCACCGGACCCGCCGACGCGAACGGATCCAGGCCAGCAATGCCGCGCGGTGGCCCCCGCGGATTCACCGGCAAAAACCTGCCCCCAGCAGTCAGCTGTGCGGTCTCCCAATCGTTTTCACGATCCTCAGGGTCGTACTTCAAATCCCACAGCGCCCCACCCAACTGCCACACGTAGATGGGCGCCCGCGCCAGACAACCGCCCTCACCCGGCACCGGCAGCCCAAACCGCCGCACCCACTGCGGCTCGCGCTCCTGCGAGTCGCCGAACACGTAGTCGACGTCCAGCCCCAGGCCCAACCGCGGATCGCCCTGCAGCACCCAGCGCTGCCGGTCCTCGTCGATGCCGGCCTCGCGTAACACCAACGCGCACAACACCAACTCCGCCTCGCTGGCGCCCTGCCCGCGATGCCACACACTGCCGAATCCCTCCGCCACCGCCTCAATCGGGTTGAGCTCACCATTCGCGCGGAAGCAATAGGAACTTAGCCCCGACCGCTCCCACCGCTCATACCCCTCAAACGACCCATACCGGCACACATAAAAACGCCGCAACGCAACGCGTGCCTTACCCACCGCCCTGTTCTGCCCCGCGAACGCCAGCCCATGACCACCCTCGTGGGCACCGTCCCTGCACATGGAGTCATCGACGGGGCCGCCATGCTGCCCGCCGACCCAGTCGCCCGCCGCTTTATCACGGAGTTCTTCCGGATTCGTTGCGAAGCTTGGGTTAACGGTGATTGTGTGCGTGTACAAAGTCCTGCTGCCGTTGGCTACTTTAATGCCAGGAGTAGCGCTAGCAGTCGCTTCCCCATACGGCCGGAGCCCGAACTTCGTGCGATCAAGATATTCCACCTGCGCCTGCAGAGGCCAAGCATCGCCAGGCGCGTCTACGCCGCTTAGCACATCCAGCAGCGACCCGAAGAACCGTGCCACCAACCCGACATCCAGACCCTCACGGTCGAATCCGACCGTTTTGATGCCCAACGACGAGATTGCCTCGCCCAGCTCGACAAGACTCTGACTTGCCGCCAGGTAAGGGAGCAGGTAAGAGCGACCGCGCCGATCCACCGCCGCCGGGCCACGCTCGCGCAGCAGCGCCGCCCTGGCAGCGGCCGCGTGCAACTCCTCGGCCAGCAAGTCGTAGAGCACCCGCTGCCCGTCGCTGGCGGCTCCGTGCGCCACCGCCATTGCGGCGACCACCACCGCGTTCAGCGGATCCCACGAGGCGCCGCCCTCCCCCCCATCGGGGACCGTGCGATCACGCCAACGCAGATAATCTTGCGGATCCGCGGCGCGACCGCTATGCGCGCGAAGCACCCGATCGGCAAAGATGCTTGGCCGGCTCGCCAGAGAGTGAACCAACCCTTTGATCAATGCCCGGAAGGTAAAAGCCAACACCGGCCGGCCCCCGAACACAGCCGAAAGCAATGGGTAGGCCGGCGAGAATGGCGCGTACCACCGCGCCCGCTGTGACTGCGCGCGTTGATGATTGAGGATGATCGAGTACCCGCCGCCGCCGTACACGTCCACGGACGACATGCGCGGGGCAATTTCGGCAGCGTCGGCCACGCCGGCGTCGATCAATGCCTGCGTCGGATCGCCCACCACTATGCGGGTCACCTGCGTCGCACGGCCATAGGCGCCGAAGAAGTAGTCGACCGCCCTGGCGACGTCACGGGCAGCGTCGATGGGCCAGTCCGGCGCAATCTCGACTGTGACCCAGTCGTACTTGCGCGCCAACCCCGCGACGATCTCAGCAACAGTGTCATAGCCATCCCACTCGGCAAAATCCTCCAACCGAAATGGCCTGAGCTCAACGACGTCGCCAACCCCAGCCGCCGAGTCGGGGTCTATCGCCGAGGCGCCGTCGGATCCAGCGGCGGTGTCGGCTTGCCGGTGATGCATGGTTTTCATCCACCGCCGGATCCGTTCGACCCTGCCCGACCGCAGCAACTGTTCAACCTCTTGCCCGACAGAGGCGCCACGGATCATAAAGCCAGCCGAATCCAGCTTGTCGGCAACGGTTTCCGTCAACGCCGTCATCCGGACCTCACTCAACACCTCCTGAAGGCGTTGCTCGGCTGCCTCAACCAGTTCCCGCGCCCTTACCGCGGTGGTGCTTAACCGACGCTGGGCAATGTCGTCCACAGGCCGCCAGTGTTGGTCGAAGGCCAAATAGTTCAGGAGTGCTTCGATCTGTGTGTCTTCTGCGGGCAGATCCGCCAATGCGGCACGCACGAAGTCCATCAATTCGCGGTCGCTGAGTGCCTTTTCAGTTACCGGCCCGGCGTCCGCGATCACACGATCGGCGAATTCCACCTGCGCGTCCGACCAGCGGCGGCCGGCGGGCACCTCGTCATCGGTGCGCCAGGCGCGCACGTCTGTCACCAATTCGGCCGCACGGCGGCGCAGATCCGGGTATCTGGTTTCGAACTGGACGCGGAGCATGAGCTGGCGCCAGTCGTCGACCGTGTATCCCAACGCCTCGAGCACCAGCCCAGCCAGTTCCACGGACACGGACTTGCCCAGCTCGAGACCGCCGATAGTGTTTGGGTGAACTGGCTTTCCATCCGGTCCGTCCGGTCGGACACGGTCGGCCAGGTCCTTCAGCGCCTTCCAGCCGCGCTCCAGGCGTTTTTCGCGCACCAACCCCCCGAAGAGCTTCTTCACCGGGGGGTGCTCGATCAACACCTGCACTTCCGGTTCCTTGACGAGGTAGTCGAGCACCCGCAGGAGCTCGTCTTGCAGCGCGTCAGCCGGTAACCCCAGCAGCGCCGACACCAGCTGCGCAGCGGTCTCCCACGACGCCGACACCTTGTCCCGCTCGACGAGCGTGACCATGGACGAACTCACGTTGGCCCGCTGGGCCAGTTCCTGCTGCGACCAACCGCGCGCCACCCGGTTCTCGAGCATCCAGATCCCGAGCTTGTGCCGCTGGCCCTGGTATTCGGTCAACGGTTTGACCGGCTGCCTCGGCGTGTTCTCCAGCGCCGCAACACTATTGGAGGACCGGGGCGGACCCAGCGCCGCCTGGAGGAGTTCCTCGGCGTGTTCGACGAGTGCACTGGCGGTGTCCTCCTCATCGATGCCCAACCGGTGGGCAAACTCTGCGACAGGCTGCTTGAGGAACACATGGTCACAGACGATGTCGATCTCGTGTGGCGACAAGCCCGCCAATGCGGTACGCACGAAAGCGATCACGTCGCTGCCGCTAAATGCCTGTGCGCTCACCGGGCCGGTCACAGCGCGCGCGAATGCCACCTGCTGGGTTGACAAGCCCAGGGCCTCGGCCACCACCTCATCGGGAATCTCGGTGAATGCTTCGCCGCAATGCTCTTCACACCAGCTGCGCACCCTGGTGACCAAATCAACAGCATGGTTACGCACACCCGGATACACCTTTTCGACCATGACCGGCAGCACCGCCTCGCGCACCTCACCTACCGAAGACTTCAACCCCGCCTCGATCCAGCGCTCAGCTACCTCCACGGACGGCCTCGTCGAGCCTGCCTCGACATGACTGACCGTCGGTGCACCGATTCCGACACTTTCGGCCACAGTGGCCTGGCTCAAGCCGCGCGCTTCGCGTATCTCGCGCAGCACCTGCCCGACAACCGCCAAGACCTCCTCGTCGGCGATCAACACGCGCCCCGCCGGCAGCGGGGAAAAGTAATCCAGCACCTCGCGCAGCGGCGCACCCGACAACCCCGCCGCCGCCCCCAGCCACCTGGCCGTGTCCCTCGGCGGGTTGCGAGTACCCAGCTCGACGTGGTTGATCTCAGAGTTACTGACGCCGGCCAGGTCCGCCGATTCCTCTTTGGTCCATTCCTGTGACTGGCGCGTATCGCGGTGCCACGCCCCGAAGCCGTTGTGTTCCTTTTTCTTTTCGTCGTATTCTTTGTCGTAGGCGGTCAACGGTTTCACTACCGGCAGCGGGCGGAAATGGTTGAGCACGGTGCGCGCCTTGGGCCCCCAGAGCCCCAACGCCGCGGCCAACCACCCCAACGTAGACCTCGTCGTCCCATCCCGGCCCGATTCGATGTTGCTGATATGCGATTTAGCTACGTGGGCACGTGTGCCCAACTGGGCCTGACTCAAGTCCTGCGACAGGCGTTTCTGGTGCAGCCACTTGCCCAACACTGGGTTACTGGATGCGGCCCGCGCCAAACACCTTTGGAAGACACCCACCGGATCCCCGGTGATGTCCACGCCGCTCAACGCGGCGAATGCCTGCTTGAACACCAGCCCGGTCAGCACATCGGTGATCAGATCGCTGTCGGTGAACAGCGCGCCCATCACCTCGGTGACCGAGTCACGATAGGCCGCCTCAAGGCTGTCCCGCGCCACCCCATCAACAGCCGCCGCCCGCGCCACCAAAGCGCCAATCGTCTCAGCGCTCACCCCCGCGGCCGGCCGATACCCGCCAGCCTCCGCCGGGCCCTGCGGCGCCGACAAACACTCGGCCAACACCCCCGTCAGCGCAGGCGGGTCATCGACCGACACCGACGCCACCATGCCCGAAGCCGCCAACCCCGCCGCCCGCTCATCACCGCGTGCCCCGCCGCGCAGCGCAGCAGCGATCACATCAGCGATACCTCCCGACCCGTCGACCACCACCACCAGCCGACCCGCCGCAATACTGTGCTCCACATCGGCATAAGCCAGCTGATCACCACCAACCAGCACCGTGACCGACGGCGACCCACCCGCCACAAACTTCGCACTACGCGCAATCCACTCCGCCTCAGCCCCCCGCAGATTAGCCGGCAGCACAACACAATCCGTGACATGCGGCCCCACCACCACCGCGTCCACCCCCGGTGATGGCTGCCCGGCTAGCTGCACCCTGTCCGCCGCAACCACACCCACCAACGGCAACGACACCCCCAGCGCCACACCAGCCGCACCCAACAACACCCCCACACCCGCGGCCGTCGCCCCACCCACACCCACCGCATCGTGCTCGACCATCACCGGCACGATCGCCTCGGCACAAAGCACCCGCAACCGATCCATCCCAGCGTCATCAAAACCACCCACACCACCAGCCACCACCACCGTCGACCGCGGCCCATCACCACGCACCCCAGCCAACGCCACAGGCAAATCCGACACCTTCGAAACCCGCACAACCCTTGCCGCTCCAGCCGTTTCGCCGCCGGCCCTTCGTGGAGTTGCCAGAATCTCGGCGGCATCAGCGGTGGACAAGAACGGCCCGTGGTCGAGGTTCACCTCGTCGCCGTCGTCGCCGTCGTGGCGTTGGCCTATTCGGGAGCGGGGTCCGGCGCGCGGCGTGTCGGTGTCGCGGTCGATGCGTTCTTGGGCGCTGCCATCGTTGTTGTACTGCAACGCGTGCACAGCCCGACTGCCCGCACTGAGCTGGGCCAGACGCCGTTGCGCTTGCGCGCCAAGGTATTCCACCGACTCCATGGTGGGTCGGCCACGCTCATCAACACCACCAGAGGGAACCAGTTCATGAACCGCAAGCTCCGGCTTGCCGGTGTCTTCGCTACGCCCGTGCCTCGCAGTGATCACATGAGTGTTGACCGCCCACTGTTGCTCGTCTTCAGACATGCCACCGCGAAGGGCGGCGTTCTCAAAAGCCAACAACACCACACCCACGGCGGCGTGGTCATCGGCGTTGGCGACAAGACCATCAGCAACCGCTATAACAGCCGCTTCCCGGTCGACAGCCACCTGACCGGTGGCGCTGATTTCCACCCAGTTGGTGTGACCACGCTGCGCCAGCCCACGACCCCCAAAACCCATAACCGCCCGCACCGCAACGTCATCGGCGTCATCGGGCAACTCGATCGGCGAACACCCCGCCTTGCGCAAAAGCCACTCATCGACATAAATCAGCTCGTTGAGCCCACACAACCGGTTATCAATCATGAAGCCCTCAGGGAAAAGCTCCAAGAACCGCGACAAGAACGGCCCGAGCAGATCATCTACACGCGTGCCGGTCACCCCACGCGGCGCAAACCACACCGTGGCCGCATCACGCACCACCTCATCCCGCTTCTGCTCCAACCACTGCTCGGGAGTCAACTCCGGCCGACCCGACAAATCGGATGTAGCATCGATTTTCGGGTCGTCATTGCCCACGGCCCCATCGGCGGTAGCGAGGAAAGACCCCTCGACGCGAGCAACACCCGAGTCCGCAAAGTAGGGCCCCAGCTTGTCGCCGAGCGTGTCGAACAGATCCGCGGGATCCGGCAACGGCTGGTCATTCACGCCCACAGCACGCAAGACCACGACAGGTCGGCCCTGCTCCTGGTCAAAGTAACTGATCATCCGCAGCGTGCCGACCCGTTGACCGCCACGCGAGATCGTGGCGAACAACTCGATACCGTCTCCACCGACAAAAACGGGGTCAACCCAAACCGTGTGGAAGTCGACGAAGTACTGCCCGTAGCGACCCGACAGACCATGTACAAGCCTCCGGACGAGCGGATCCTCTTCGTCGGCGGGGGCCAGCAGCAAGACCTCAGCCAGTGTGGGGGCATCGTCGAGGTTCACCTCGCCCTCGGTACCGTGTCCACCATCCGCGTCATCGTCGCGGTCCTCGGCGGAATGCCCCTCGGCCTGTTCGTCAGCCACGCCGACCCCGCCGGTGTCGCGCGATGCGCCCGGGGCGCCGCCGTCGCCGGGGCCATCGCGGTTCACGTCCTCACCGCTGGACCCGCTATCGTCGTCGGGTCGCTCGATGTCTTCCAGGGTCAGCATGCCGCCGAGGTCGAGGTCGATGGTGAGTTGCCGTAGCCGGATTTCGGTGCCGACGGGCAAGTTGTCCATGCCCAACAAGACGTCCACCGGAGACAGGGCCACGATTATCACCTGACCAGGGTCGCCATCCAGATAACCTGCCCGCGAATTGATTTCGGTAGCACCCACCGACGCGATCACCTCGGCCGCGACCGCCGATTCGACCTGTGCACTCAACTCACCAACCCGCTCCTCGGCCTGGGTCAACAGCTGGCTCACGTTGGGGAATTGCTCACCAAAGCGCTCCAGGCTCTCAGAATGTGCTTGCAGCCAATCCAGTTCGGCCTGTTTGTGCGACTCCTCTGCAAACGCGTCCCACAACTCGACCATCTGCTGCCGCTGAGCCCAAAGTGCGCGCGCCCAGTTCGCGTCGAGCATCATGATGTCGTTCAGGCCCGCGTCCAACACCATCCGCTGCACCACACCGGACAGATGCCGACGTTCGCGCTCAGCAGCGGTGAGCTGGACAACCAGACGACGCGTGCGCGGATCGTCGGGAACGTACTCACGCTCAACGTCACGACGCAAGAAAAGGTCCAACACCATCCGGTGTAACGAATAGGCCGGATGCCTCACAGCTGCCGGCGGATCGGTCATCACCCGAACGAACGCGTTCACGACAACCTCAGGAGCAAGGGATCTTTCGCGGCCCGTCACGCCGGATTCACCAAGCCACTCGAGCCACTCGGAGTAGCTCAGCACCATTCCCTCGACCTGGTGGCCGGCATGAACCTCGGCCAGTTTGTCGACGACGCCCTCGAATTCCCTGCGATGCCCCGCCACGACTTTAAGCGCCACCGCCGCATGGATCGCCGCAGCGACGTCGTGCCCGGTCGGATCGACAGTGAGGGACGTGACGAAAACAGGCTCACCCGACCCACGATTCGTCACCCTCACCGTCACGGGCGAACCATCCCGCGTAGGACCGAACGAAATATTCTCGATCCCCCACGCGATACCGTGGTGACGCAGGCCCTCGACCGCCGCCACAACGTCGGCGAACACGGTGTCGGAGGCCTCATTGGCACCAACGACCTCGATCCCCGCATCCTGCAGCCGCTTCTGCGCCGCGGCCCGCCGCCACTCCGCTCGCACCCGCGTCGCCGCGAGTCGCGTGTACCAGTCGACGAGCTGCTCGGCCTGTTCTCGCTCCTCCCAGAACAACTCTTTTTCCAACAACTCCAGCACCCCGCGCTGCAGATCATCCAAGGTCGCCGGTTCGCCCACCACACCCCGATCGGCCAGCACCCCCGTTAATTTGGCGGACAGCTCCTCGGCGGACAGCTCCTCGGCGGACAGCCCCCCGGCGCCCAAACCGTTCAACCACCGCCTAAAGATCCGCTGTTCGGTAGAGACCAACAGATACGTCGTCACCGCAAAGCGGAGGTCGGCGAACTCCCCGCGGCGTTTCGCGGCCCGACGCACCTCCATGCGCGCCAGCTCGCCCAGCAGCCTCGCCGGTGACGAAACCGCCCCATCGACATCGATCCCGCCGACATCGATCGACAGCTCACGTAGCAACGCCGCCAGCCAGGATCCCACCTCCTCCATAAGTCGCCCGGCGTCGGCCAACGCCTCTTCGACGAACTCGCGTTCGGAAAGTGGGTCGCCGGATTCGCCTGAACCTGCGGCGCCGGCGGGTTGCCCGTCCCGGCCTTCCGCACCCGAGGGCTCCTCGGTAGTACGGATCGGCTTGTCGGGCTGGGTAGCGGGGTCGACCTCGGGCAGCGGATCACGATCCCCTTCCGCGAGCGCGGCTTCGGTGGGCGCGGTTTCTGCTGAAGCCGTTGAGGCAGCATCGCCGTCTGGGAGCACACTCCCCTGTGCGTCGGCGGTGGCAGCGCCGTCGAGGCGCGCTTGCAACGTGTCTGGATGGGGGCGATATTCGCCGTTTATAAGACGGGAAAGTTCGATGGCGCCGTCCGGCCGATGAAGGAAGATGGTTTTAATGCCGGATCTGATGTAGTAAGGCAATAATTTCGCGTTCAGCGCCCCAAGCGCCTCGCCCAGATTCTCCTCGTAGTGATGAGCTTCCAGGTTCCCATCACTGTCCCAGCGGAATTCCCGTGCGACATCGCCGATGAAGCTGCGGGGATGGGTGAGCAGTTCGTGTCGGTCATTGGCGAGCGGCCCCTGAAGGACCACGACATCGTCCTCGGCATAACCGAATAGCAAGAAGCGGATGTCCCCGCTATAGCCGGACAGGTCCTCGCCGGCCTGTTTGGCTTTGTCCAGGCGACCGAACAGGTCGGCCAATGTCTCGGCCAAGTTGGGGTTTACCTGACGGCGGCCCCGGGGACCAACGCGGCGATAGTCGCCAAGATCCTGGGGGGACTCTTCGTCACCCTCTTCGCCCTCCCCGCCAGCGCCGGCATCATCACCTCCACCGCCACCGTCGCGGCGACCGCCACCCCGGCCCGACCCGTCGTCAGGCGCTGGAGCTTGATCCGGGATGTCACCGTCGCTGGCGTCGCCGCGGGTTTCGTGCGAGCCTCGCTCCTCTGAACCCGTATCGCCGTGCTCGTCGCTGGGCGGCTGGGGGTACTCGTCGGTGCCCGAGTCGAAACCCGGTGGGTTGCTGGGCCGGCGTATACCCGCCGAGCCGGGGTCCTCGGGGTCGTCGGGCGCGTCGATCGGATCAACACCTGAGCGCTCGAAGTAAGGCCTTAACGTGTCCGCGAGCACCCGGTAGAGCCGGTCGGATACTGGTCCCCCCGCGATACCCTCGACCCGCAGCGACACCACCGGTCGGCGGCGCTGCTCGTCAAAGGCAGCGTGGATGCGCACCGTGCCCAGCAGCACACCGTCGCGCCGGATCGCTCCGAACAATTCGGCGCCGTCCGCACTCATATCGTGAGGGTCCGCCCACTCACCGCAGAACTGGACCAAGTAGGCGTGGTAGCGGCCCGACAAATCGTCGCCGAGCTGCTTCACCATCAACTCCCCGCTGTACCAGTTGGCGGGGGCCCGCAAGAAGACCTCGTCGAGCGTGCTCGCGTGGTCGATGTTGACCTCGCGGGTGGGCACGTCCTGCCACCGATACCACTGGCGCGATCCCTGCTGCGGCTCACCGGCAGCAAGCACGCCCCCCACCGTGTCGGTAATTTCGCGGTTGGCCAGAAACGGCCCGTCAACGTGATGAAAATCCGAGCGCTCAAAGTAAGGCCGTAGCGTGCCGCCAAGCACCCGGTAGAGCCGGGCACGGTCTGCTACCGGTTCACCGCCGACACCTTCGACCCACAGCCACAGCAAAGGTCGGCGCTGGTCATCGACGTGAGAGCTAATGCGCACCGTGCCCAGCAGCTCACCGTCTCGCCAGATCGAACCGGACAACTCGACGCTTTCGTCCCCCCAAAAACCGCCGAATTGCACCAAGTAGTCCTGGTAGCGGCCCGACAAATCGTGAGCGAGCCACGGAATCAACCAGCACTCTGCACCTGGATCGGCGGCCGCCAAAAACAAGACCTCAGTCAGTGCGCTGGCGTGCTCGACGTTGACCTCTCGGGTGCGCACGTCCTGCCAGCGATACCATTCGCGCGATCCCTGCTCGGACCCACCGGCAGCGGGCAGGCCCCCCTTGAGACGAACGTTCGAGCGCTCCAAGTAGGGCCGTAGCGTGTCCCCGAGCACGCGGTAGATCTGGGCAAGGTCCGGTATCGGTTCTGCGCGGATATTTTCGACCCACAGCGACACCACTGGCCGGCGCAGCTCGTCAAGGTCTGCACTGATGCGCACGTCGCCCAGGTACGCCCCGTGCGAGATCGCACCGTACAACTCGATGCCAGACTCCCCCCAGGCACCGCCGAAATGCACCAAGTAGTCCAGGTAGCGGCCCGACAAATCATCGGCAAGCAGCGGAATCAACCAATCCTTTGCGCCTGGATCGGTGTCCGCTTGCAAAAAGATCTCGGTCAGGGAGCTGGCGTAATCGACGTTGACCTCGCGAGTGTGCACATCCTGCCACCGATACCAGGCGCGCGAGCCCTCATCAGGTTCACCGGCGGCTGGGAGGGCCCCCACCGTGTCGGCGGTTTCCGCGGTGGCCAACAACGACCCGTCGACGTGATAAACATTCGAACGCTCCAAGTAGGGCCGTAGCGTGTCCCCGAGCACTCGGTAGAGCTCGGCACGGTCCGCTACCGGTTCACCGCCGATACCTTCAACCCACAGGAACACCACTAGCCGGCCCTGCTCGTCGAGGTTAGCGCCGATGCGCACCGCGCCCAGCTGCGCCCCGTCTCGCCAAACCTCACCCGACAACTCGACGCCGACGTACTGGTCCATCCATAAACCGCGGAACTGGACCACGTTGTCCTGGTAGCGGCCCGACAAATCGTCGGCAAGCAGCTGGATCAACAAATACTTTGCGCCTGGATCGGCGGCAATCCGCAAGAAGACCTCGTCTAGCGTGCTGGCGTGCCCGACGTTCACCTCGCGGGTGGGCACGTCCTGCCACCGATACCACGCGCGCGAGCCCTGCTCGGGCTCACCGGCTGCGGGCGAGCCTCCGACCGTGTCGGTGGTTTCGTCGGTGGCCAGGAACGGCCCGTCGACGTAACAAACGTTCGAGCGCTCCAAGTAGGGCCGTAGCGCTTCCCCGAGCACCCGGTAGAGCTGGGCGCGGTCCGCTACCGGTTCACGCTCGATGCCGTCGAGCCAAAGCAACACCACTGGCCGGCGCTGCTCGTCGAAGCGAGCGCGTATCCACAACGTGCCCAGCTGCACCCCGCCTCGCCAGATCGCACCCCACAACTCGACGCCGGGGTGCTTCCAATTACCTTCGAACTGAACCTCGTACTCCCGGTAGCGCCCCGACAAATCGTGGCCAAGTTGCCCAGCAATCGACGGCCCGCTGAACGGGTTGGCGATAGCCTGCCCGATGACCTCGGTCAGCGTGATGGCGTGCTCGATATCCAACGGCGGCAGCTCCCAGTCAGGGGCCCCTTCCGCGGACCCACCGCCAGCGGGGGGGAACTCCTGCTCCCAGTGGTGGAAGTCATCGCCCTCAGGGCCCTCGCCCGCACCGTCGTCGTCGCTACGGCCCGGGGGATCGCCAGCACCGCTACCGTCACCTGGCCCCACCCCACGGCCAGCACCACCGCGGCCACTGCCGTCGGCAGCCCCCCCGCCGGCCATGCCGGGCTCTGGGGTGTTGTGGCCGTCGCTGCTGTTGTCTTTCGCAGACGCCCCGCCGCTACCGTCGCCGCCACGATCATTGGCCCCGGCTTCACCTGGCCCGTCGTCCCACTCGGCGAAGTCCTCAGGCCTCGAGTCGGGCATGTCGTCGAGTCCACCCGCCGATCCGCGCTCCCCGGCCGCGGCGAGTGTTCGGTCTGCAGGCGCAGCGCCCGGCTCGGCTCCGGTGTTGAACTGTCGGTCGGGCACGGTGCCACCCGCCGACACCGACTCGGTTCCCGGGAACGCGTTTTCGGGCGGTTCGGCGGCCGAGCCGTTGTCGCCCGACCAGCGGGCGGAGATATCTGCCATGCGATAGCGGAACGTCTTCTCGATCAGCTCGCGCGCCAGATCAGCGGCGCGCCAAAGCAACCCACGGCGCAACACGTCGATCAGCGTGTCCGAGATCGCACCGGCAGACAGCTGCGCGACATCGACGCCGAAGCCGTCCGGAAGCGCTGCGAACGCCCGCACGAGGGCCACGCGTTGCGCAGCCGGCGCAGGCTCGACAACACGATCGCGCGAGTCGGCGGACAGCTCCGGCACCACCAGCGCGGACAGCTGCTCGACCCGCTCGTCGAAAATCCGGGCCTGCGCCTCGGCGGCGAGATACCGTGCGACCAGATCGGCGAACTCATCGGCGCGCCCGTTCTCCCGCGCGGCCGCGTACAGCTCAGCGTCAGCGAGGAACTCAAGCGAAAGTTCCTCTCCGGCAAGAGTTCCCAGCTCACCGATCAGCTCGACCAGTAGGCCACGCAGGACAGCCGCCACATCGTCGGCCCCCTCTTGCAGGGCGTCGAACTCCTCCAACTCGCTACTCGGCGAATCCTCACCAGGCTGGGATTGCAACGAGCTGCCGATGCGTCCGTCGACGCCTTCCTCGCGCTCCCAGTCGATTTCATCCGTCTCGTCGAGGGGCCGCTCGGCTTGTCCTTGCTCGTCGAACACGATCCCGGCGAACTGCACACCCGGCGCAGCGAGCTCCCGCAACCGCCGCTCGGCCCCGGCGCCGAAGTGACTGTCCTCACGGTGGCGGTCGCCCCGCTGCACCGTTTCGTGCAGCCACAACATACCGTCATCGGTCGCGGTCAAGGTGAACGCGTGCGCATCGAACACACCCGAGCTGTCTGGACCCGGATGCCGCACCGTCATCAGCACGTGGCGAGCCGGATCTTTGTCGTCACGCAACCGCGCCGCAAACGACCAGGGGCTGCCCGCTTCCCACCGCCCGTGCGCGAACTGCGACAACTCCCGGCTGCTGAAACCGGCCGACAGCAACACCTCCACGATCGACTCGGCGTCCTCTCCGAACACGTCATACGGAGTCTGCACCACGGTCCGCCCGCCGCAAACGAGTTTCAGGAACTCCAGCGTGCGCAGACCGCACAGCCCGTAGCGCCGCGATGCGACCTCGTCGACCTCGGGCTCCTCCACAACAACTGAGGCCGGGGTCGCCGGAATATTGTCGCGGAACCACCCGGCCGTCGTCCGGTAGACGGCATGCTCGCCTTCGGTCGCCCGGATCTGCGGATTACGCACCGCCGCAAACGATTCGGCGAACAACTCGGACAGAGTCCTCTCGGGCTTCTTGACACGACGCGGGTCTGCGTTCCTCCGAATGAGGCCCCTGAATGCCTGCCGGCTGTAACCGCTGAACTGGGCCTGAAACCACAGCCAAAAACCCGCTATTTGGGTGTTCGAATCGACGTCACGTGACACGTAATGCTCGACGTAGCGGTCCCACAATGCTTGCATGACCTCGGACGCAGCTTGATGGCCCCCGGACCACCACACAGCATGAGCAATTTCGTGCCGCAAAATATCGGTGGCAGGTTCCCCGATGCCCCGAAAATGCCCCTCTTCTTGTCCCTCGATCACCCACTTGCGCCGTTCCGACCCGGCAACCAGCAAGGCCCGGCGCAGCACTATCCGGCTGACGTATCGCGCTGCAGAGCCTCCGCCCGCGCGTTGGCGCGCCCGCCACACCACTCTTCTGTGCCCCAACACATCACGTAACGCTCGCACGCCCTGATAGGCCGCCCCGAGCGACAACACGGACAATCCCGTACCGGGTGCGATGAAATGTTCCACGGCCTCGATCAGGATGGCCGCACCCGTAGTGGCAACCGTCCGGCGGGGGGTAGTGGAAAGCGTAAGCCCGTGTGTTCCCGGGTTCAGGTTCCTTATAGCCCGGGCAGAAATTTGTGTCAACGTCATTCCCGGGAAGTCCGCGAAAGTCTCCGCTACCACCACGGCCGCACTGCGGAGGAAACCCTCGTCGAAATCGGAGCCGGCCAGCTTGAACTTCACGCCATATGTCTGCTTGAGCCAGTCGGCGATCTCATCCAGCGAACCGGTGCGGAAGATTTCCGGCAACCGCGCACCGGTAGGCTGCGACCCGGCATCGGCGGTGGACAGCAAGGGCCCGTGGTCGAGGTTCACCTCATCCTCGTCACCGTCGTCGTGGCGTTGGCCGATGTGGGTGCTCGGTCCAGCGCGCGGTGTGGTCGTGGTGGCGCCGGTGTCGTTCGGGCCGATGAATTCTTGAGCACTGCCATCGTTGTTGTACTGCAACGCGTGCACGGCCCGACTACCCGCACTGAGCCGAGCCAGACGCCGTTGCGCTTGCGCGCCACGGTATTCCACCGACTCCATGGTGGGTCGGCCACGCTCATCAACATTGCCGCTGGGAACCAGTTCATGAACCACAAGCTCCGGCTTGCCGGTGTCTTCGCTACGCGCGCGCCTCGCAGTGACCGCATGGGTGTTGACCGCCCACTGTTGCTCGTCTTCAGACATCCCACCGCGAAGGTTGGCGTTCTCAAAAGCCAACAACGCCACACCCACCGCGGCGGGGTCATCGGCGTTGGCGACCAGACCATCAGCAACCGCAATAACAGCCGCTTCCCGTTCGACAGCCACCTGACCGGTGGCGCTGATTTCCACCCAGTTGGTGTGGCCACGTTGGGCCAGCACGCGATCCCCGAAACCCATAATGGCCAGCATCGCAACGTCATCCGCGTTGTCGGGCAGCTCGATCGGCGAACGATTAGTCTTGGTGGACAGCCAGTCATGGACGTAGAGCAGCTCGTTGAGCCCGCACAACCGGTTGTCGATCGTGAAACCCTCGGGCAAGAACGCTAAAAACCGCGCCAAAAACGGCCCCAACAGATCAACGGCCGGCGTGCCCGACACACCGGCAGGCGCGAACCACACCGACGCCGCATCACGCGCCACCTCATCGCGCTTATGCGCCAACCACTGCTCCGCAGTCAACTCCGGCCGGGCCGACAAGACCCCACTGGTAGCCACCTGCGCCGTATCGTCTACACCGGTGTTGGCAGCTTGCTCACCCGCTGGTTGCTCAGCACCCATCTCTCGTGCGCTCAACTCGGCTCCGGCCGCAGCGGTGCCGACGCCAGCCGCGAATGGTACCGCCGATGGTGTGGACGGCGCGGTCGCGTCGACAGACTCGCCCACAGCAGCTCGCTGATCCGTTGTTGGGCTTGACGTCTCGGAATCCAGACCGCGCTGTGAGAGCCCATCTGCGCCGTCCGAATCGCCGTCGCCAGCCGCCGGCTGCTCGACGAAGGCCGTGCCGCTGAGGATGGTCTGGAACCTCGTGTACACCTCCACCACCACCAGCGGGCGAGCGCCTGCGGTGTTGAGCCGGTCGGCCAGTTCCATCCAATCGAGTTCGCCGACAGCCACAGCCACCTCAGCATCCAGCCCGCCGTCGAGCACCGCCCGCACCAACGGCGACGCCTTCCCGAATCCCGCGAGGTAGTCGACCACACCGCGCCATTGGCGCTGTAGCGGCGCGGCGTCGTCGAAGTCGACGGGCACAGCCGGATTAGCATCGCGCACGAATTCGGTGACAAGCGAGCGTATTCCGTCAGGATCGAGGTCGCCGGGATCGTGCCAGCCGTAGTCCTGGTCGACCTGCTGGACGACCCGCCGCAACTCCTCGACACCGCCCACCTGTGCAAGCAGGTGATCGTCCATGGCGACGACGTCCTCGAGCGCCACCCGATACGGGGTGCCCAGGCCCTCACCAAAGCCCCAACGGCGCATCATCGCTGCGGTAAGAGGCGAGAATGTCTTCCGCGCACCGGTCACTTCGTGGACCAATAGGCAATCTCGGCTGGCCGAGGTGCCGTCGTCAAACGGCGAGAACTCACTTCCCATGCCAGCAGGGATGTCCTTGGCGCGGTAGCGGGTCCCGTGCTCGTCGCGGTACCGAACCTCCCTGCCAGAGGCAAGGTTGAGGCGCATGAGGATTTTGTCGGCCACTCGCAGGGGGTCCGCGACAGTTTTCCAACTGAGGTGGAGTGCCTGACGGAGATCGTTGTCACGGGCCATCACCTCGTCGAGCTGCTCGTCGTCGCCGAGGTACCTGGCAGACGATCGTTCCCAGGGCCGCATCCGGCGCTCAAGCTCCGCTTTCGGTATCCCGTTGAGGTGCGTCGCCCGCCGAATCACCTCGGTCGGGTTGTCGGCGCCGCTGACGAACCCCGACGGCTCCTCACCCCGCGGAACCTCCGGCAGCCCCGCATTGGCCGCCGTCACCGGCTCAAGCAACTCGGCCCGCATCAGCGCGATCGCGCCCCACGGCGTGGCGACCCAACGCCGCACCTGGTCGCTGCCCTGTACCACCACGGCGGGCAGCTCACGATCACCGAATCGCACGCTGTCCGCGCCGACCACCTGAGAACCCGCGGGAATATGGCGCTCCGTGACGGGGTCGAAGAAGTCGACGAAATCGGTCCCGTCGACGTTTTGCAGCACCGCGATGAACTCTCGGTCACCGATGTCTAGCCGCATGACCCCATCGCCGAGATCCACAAATCCCTGCTGCAGCAACTGATCGCGCACCGGATCACCGGCCTGCGCACGCCGAGCCAGCCCCTCCCTCGCAGTGGGGCTCCCAACATGAGAACCACTTCCACTGCGCCCGTGAGTATCCGGGTCTCCGGCGTAGCGGACGAGAAGCTCCCCGACCCCGTCCCGGGTCCGGGCCTGTGTATCGACCTCCACCGCCACCACTTGCCGCTTCCTCTGCCAGGACACCGTGCTGTAGAAGCGAACACCGCCGCCACGCTGCTCGAGCAGAAGCCCCGCACCCCAGAACAACCCGCCTCCCGCCGGCTCGATCCCGGCGATGGTCGCCAAGCCCGTGCCGGGCGATCGCCCCGGGAGCTCGTCATTCGACGTCTCGTCGTCGGACATCCTCCCAAACGGCTCATCAGGCCCCGACTTGGGCGGAATACCGGAGTTTTCGGGTTCGGCCGTGTGTTGCGAGTCGGCCTCAGCCTGGTCAGCAGCCGAATCGGCGGCAACGGTGCTGGTAGCTTGCACACCTGTCGGTGGCTGGGCAGCGGTCTCTTGCGCGCCCACCCCGGCGGCGACGGCAGTGGTGCCGACACCGAGCGCGGCCAGAGTCCCCGGCGGCGTGGATTGCGCAGTCGCGCCGGCAGCAGCTAGTTGATCCGTTGTCGGGCTTGACGTCTCGGATTCCAGACCGCGCTGTGATAGCCCATCTGCGCCGCTTTGCATCTCGCTCGCCAATTCCGCGCCGCGACCAGGTATGTCGTCACGCCGGAGCGTAGTTTCGGGCAGCGCAAGGCCTAGCTTCGCGCGGAAGAAGGAGAACACGAGGGCGAACTTGAATGCTGCCTGCTGATGGTTCGCGTGGAAGTGGCCACCTTCGGGGCTTTCGAAGAACGAGACGTCGCGACCCAGCCGCTCGAGCAGCTCCGTCATTTTGCGGGCGTCACCGGGTGGAACACGATCGTCGATGGTGGAGGTGGTCAACAGGATCGACAGGTGCTCTCCCAGCGCGGCGGCGTTGTGGTACGGAGAGTAGCCGCGCAAGTAGGCCCATTCCTCGGGCTTTCTCGGGTTGCCATACTCATCCGGCCAGCGGTGTTGCTTCATGTCCAGCACCGGATTCGCCGCGACGAGCGCGCGGAACAGGGGGGAGTAGCGCGGGTTGGTCGCCATGACGCCCATCAGCAGTCCGCCGTTGCTGCCGCCGAGGCCACCGAGCTGTTCGTTGGTGGTGATGCCGCGCGCGACGAGGTCTTCGGCCACCGCCGCGAAATCCTCGAAGGCCTTGTGCCGGTTGGCTTTGACGGCCTGCAGATGCCAGTCGGGGCCGTATTCGCCTCCGCCGCGGCCACACGCCAACACCCAGATCCCGCCGTCTTCGAGCCAGCCGATCCCAGCGGCGCCGAAGTAGCCGGGTGTCTGACTTACTCGGAAACCGCCATAGCCGGTCACGATGGTCGGTCCGCTGGCTCCTTCACGTCGGACGACGAAATACGGTACGCGTGTCCCGTCTGCCGAGACGGCAAAGAGCTGCTCGACACCGATGTCTGTCGCGTCGAAGACATCCGGCAGTCGCGCCAGGGTTTCCAGCCTGCACACCACGTTCGGGGCGCCGCCGGCCGGTGCGGTCGGATCGGCTGGGTACGTTTGGATCGTGGCGGCCTGCAGCACCGGCGGTGTGATGAATCCGGTTGTCAGCAGCATGAACTCGTCGCTGTATGGGCCCGCGTTCTGCACTACCAGTGTCGACATGGCCGGTGTTCCGGCGAGCGGTTGCCGGGTCCATCCGTTGGGGCCGGGAGAGAGGATTTCGACCCGGCACTGCACGTCGATGAGCAAGGTCAAAATCAGGTGATTGGCCGTCCAAGTGAGATCGTGCAGGGCGGTGTGCTCGTCGGGGGTGAACAAAACGTCGAAGCTGCGATCACCGGCCAGAAACGCCGGAAAGTCGGCGACAAGCAGCGCCCCGGCGGGATATTCGCGACCGCCGACGCTCCACGGACTGCTCAGCCGAATCAGCAGATGGTCCTCGTGCCAGGACACATCCGCATCGATCGGCGCGGCGATCACCTGTCGGGAGCCGTCCGGGTGCAGCAGGATGTACGCGCGGTGATACATGTCGATGGTGCGGATCAGATAGTGGCACTCGAAGCCGGGCGTCGGGTCGTAGCGCGCCTCAATCATGCTGTCGGTCTCGGCGGCCTCACCGACGACTTCGGCATCGGCGAGCTGGGTTCCGCGGCGCCAGCGTAGGGCTGATCCGCCGTAAAGCTGGGGGTCGGGCGTCACGTAGACGGTGTCGGCGTCGATCCACGACACCGTGTGGCGGCCCGTAAACAGGTAGAACCCGCCGCTGCCCGGCGACACGAATTGGCCTGTCAGCAGGTCTAACTCGCGGATCTCGCACTGGTCTTCACCACCGGCAGACAATTTGATCAGCGCGCGCTTGCCCAATATCTGCGCCCCGGCCCACACCCACGTCTGCTGCTCGGCCGCGCCAAGAGCGTCGAGGTCGAGCACCGTGTCCCACTTAGGCTTTCCGCTGCGGTACTCGCGTACCGTCGTGCGCCGCCACACACCCTGCGGATGCTCGCCATCGTGCCAGAACTGGTACACCCACAGCCCATCTCGTTGCACCCCGACAAACCAGTTGTCCGAGTCAAACGAGGCCACCAGCCGACTCTCCAGCGCTGCGAACTCAGGCGAGCGGGCGTAATCGGCGATCGTAGAACTGTTGTGGCCGCTCACCCAGCTGCGCACACGGCCCCCGTAGGCCTCCTCCAACCACCGCAGAAGATCGTCTTCTTCGCCTGCGCCGCCATCGTTACGCAGGTCGACGGGCCGCAGCTCTCCCGCGGTCCCTTCGTCCCGGTTGATCAACGCGGACGCGGCCAGGTCGCGCTTCCCGAGCTCATGGCGTGACTCCGGGTCTTGGCCCTCTGCGACGGCCGTCACGAGCCCAGAAACGAGCTGTGCCAACCGGGCTTCGTGACGGCTGTTTTCACGACGCAGCGCATTGATCGCCTCGGCGTGCTCAACGAGCGCCCGCAGTTGCTGGTCATCCGGAGTCAACTCCGGCTGGGCCGACGAGGCGGGTGTGGCATCGTTCTTCCGGTCGTCATCGAGCACGAGCAACTCGGGTATTGGGTTGAACGCAGTGCCGTCGGGTTTGAAGCCCACGATGTAGCGGATCGCGCCCGGCTCACGAGCAAGCCCGGCGCGCGGTCGCTGGGAAGTGATCTCGATACGTCCGCCACGACTGGTCGCGAGGGTTAGCCAACCACCGTCGAAACCGTAACCGTCACCGTTGTATTGGACATCGGCAATAAGGTACGTGGTACCCGCAGGCGAATCCAGCAGGTACCGGCCCAACGCTTCTGGAGTGACTTGATGGTGATCGACGCGTCCGAAGTCGTCGAAAACGCTTGCCAACTCGGCGGGACTGACATCCTCCCCGTCCAGTACCGGACCGGCGGCGGTGTCGCGGCCGTATGTGGTCTCTAATGCGCGTCTAATGGTCTGCCAATCGGGCAACCGGAATAGCTCAGGCTTCTCCGGCAACGCAGGCAGGTGCACCTGCAGATCGCCGGTGACCACAGGTATGCAGCCAGTTGTGGCGTAGTGGTGGATCACCCACTGCGGCCAGCCGAGCATGCCGCCGTTGATCTGGACCGCAAGGACGGCCTCGCCGATGGCCTCCCCGGCATTAAGCGAGGTCTTCGCATCGTCATCGAAGGCGTAGTACGACAGCAGTTGAATCCAGACGCCGTAATCCGCGTAGTCGCCACCGATCAGGCCAACCTCCACCAGCTGGCGGTGAACTTCCCGCAACACCTCCTCGAGGTGCGTCTCGATGTCTACTCCCACTGACCAGGCAACGCTCTTGGATCCATCCGCGTCGGACTGAAGGGTTTCCACGATGTGGTCCTGCGCGCAGAAATTCAGGACGTGCCCGAGCTCATGCATCATCACGTCGTAGACGGCCTTACCGGTCCCCCGTGGATGCCACTCCGTCTGTAGGTCGTCGCTCCGCCTGGATTGCATGCGGTCTGGGTCGGCAACCCATCCGAGGTCCAGCGCGACGGTGCAGCCCCCCGCGGTAGTGGGCCGAGAAGCTTGTCCGTACGGGGGTTCCGAGTCCCGGTCGGCTCTCGGCAGGAAGTCAAGCTCGATCCGGTCGAGTCTCGCCCGCTGCCCATGTTCGGGCATGAAGTCGTCAAGAGCGCGTTTGACCTGCCGGACAGCGTCGGCGCGCACGTAGGGATGATCGAACCCGACCAGCTCCGGGTAACCCTGCCACTGCATTTTCCTGAGCAGCTTGGATTTTCTGCGGGCTTCGCGGGTGCGCCCCTCGCGAGCCCGCCGCTCGGCGGGGGTGTGCACGGCGTGACGCTCAATCTCGGCCAAAAGTGTCCGAACGGTAGTCCAGGAGGTGCCGCGCGGCGCCCGTCGTTGGAATACGGCCAACTCCTGCCGTATCCGAAATATCTCCGAAAGGGGCAAGTCGTGATCTTTAAGCTCGCCGATCGCAGTGTCGCAGAAGTGTTGTGCGTGCGGGCCGTCGCGCCCGACCAGCACCTGACACAGCCCGTACAGTCTGCCCTCGCGCGAGTCAGGTTCGGGTTCGGGCTGGTACTCGCGGATCAGAACATTGGTGATCTTCTGAAAGTGCCGGCGGGTGTTGATCCAATAGACGGCCTCGCCGTTGGTCATACCGGCAGCACCGATCGGCGCGCCGATGGCCTCGGCAAGCTCGGACATCACCATGGCATCGCGCGCATCTGAGGCGTTGGGGTATGTCTCGACCTGCAGCCGGAACCCATTCGGGAACGTCTGCAGTTCCACCTGCCGGTCCGACGAGGACTCCAACGTCCGTACCTCGGGCTCACCCGAGGCCCTAGCCCTCATCAGGGCGTGCTCGAACTCCCGCCGGGAAGCGAGCTCCTTTCGCTGTACCTCGGATGCCGACCGACCGACATCCGCAGCGCCGTTCTCGTCCTGCTCACGCTGTGCCTCCTCGAGCGCGCGCTGCGGCCAGCGCACCCTGCTGTCCGGCGCGCCCTCGTCAAGCCCGGCCATGCTTTCGCGCGCAGTCTTAAGCGACTGTTCTCCGTGCCAAAATGCGAGTTCGTGTTTCAGAAGTTTACGACCCAAATCGGGTTCACCCGGTGCCGTGAGCTTGAGTACGTCGATGGGCTCTGGCAGGTCGGGATGTCCAGGCTCCAACCGCCGCATGAACTCGGTAAGAACGGCTTTGGCCTCATCCTCCAGTAACAATTCACCCGCTAACCCTCGCAGGTTGTCGAACGACTCGCGCAAAAGTTTTAGATCGGGGTCCCACGTGCCTCGATGAGCCCACACCTGGGTGCCCTCGTCCACAGCGGAAAAACGGAAGCGATCTACACCGACACGCTCCCAATAGTCAATGAATTCCCTGACAAGCCCCGTTTCCTTGTACTCGTCGGCGATTCTCACGTGGTTCAAAACGACAACGAGTTTGCCCTCCCCGTCACGGTAGGCGTACCACGTGATCGATCCAATTTCCCGATCACCGTCGACGATGGGACCGCGGAACCTGTTAACGGTGCCGCGCACCCCATCCAGTTGGGGGTGTTCATCGAAGCGACGCTCATCATCGTCGGGGATCAACTTTCCTTCTAGCACAGGGTGGGGCCCATCCAGCCCGGAGAGATTCTCAGCGAGCCGGTCGACTCGCTCCTGGTCGCCGCTATCGAGCACCTCGCCCAGTGGTTCTGCGTCCCGGGTCTCCAACTGGCGGTCACCGCGCAAATGGTGTTCGGCGTTGGCGACGATCACATCACGCACATAGCGCGCCAACCCGGGCGCGAGCGACTCGTACGGGCCACGGAACTCCCCATCGGTGACCAACCGGCGCGCATCATAACGATGCACCGCATAACTGTAGTCCCGGGCCAACCGACGCCGCAGACTGAAATCCTTCTGCGCCAATGTATTCGCATTAACGGAGCCCGGCACAACACCACGCTCCATTGCCCAAGCGAAACGCGCCCTCAGCACATCCTGCTGGCCTGTCAGCTCCGACCTGTCCACGTCCGACAGCGCCGCCATGCTACGAGATTGCTGCCGCCACACATCCAGCCAGCGCTGGTCGTACTCGTGGGCCGGAACCAGCGAAACACCCTCGGCGTCAAGATAGACGACCGCCATCCGAGACACCGAGCCCTCACCGCGTGACGGCGGCCAACTCACCAACCGGTCCTCGTCGTCGTAGTAGTGCACCAGCCCGCCGATGTTGACCGCGAAAAGGACCTCGGTTCCGGGTCTGTCGGACCAGTCCATGGCAACAATCGCTGATGCCTTCGGCCCCAAATACTTCAGCGTCTCACCCGCCTCGGCATACGTCGCGAACAACCGATCAGACCCCACCGCGTCGAACAACTCCCCGGGCCGCGAAAGCGAGCCCGCAGCACCGGATTCGATCTGGATCTCAGGGCCGTACCTCAGCAACAGTTCACGCGCCACTCGATCGACCGAATCCCCAACACCCACACCAGAAGACTCGGACCCCTCCAACGGAGCGCGAGGACCCGTGCCGCCGTCAAGATCATCGGGGTGCTCTGCGGCGGGATAAGCGATAGGTGGTTGCGCCGGCATGGCGGTGGGACCGGTGTGCCAGCGTGGATCCCACCAGCGGCGGTCGTTTGAGTGGTGGATTTCGGGGTCGTCGCCTATCCGGAGCAGGCGCCTGGCGGCGGGCTCGTGGGTGCGCGGTAGCCGACCCCGCCGGCGCACGATGCTGCGGTGTTCCTCGAAATCGACCCGTTCGGGATGCCCGGCCGCGATACGACCGAAGTTGGCCAGCGACTCGGTGCGCACCGTCGGATCGGCGCCTCGGTCCACGTAACGGTGATACGACATATGGACTCCCAGGATGGGCTGGCGGTCCATCGAAGTTGGGAATTCGGCGGTAATACGTTGCGCACCAAAGAAATCCATCGCTGGATCGACGCCAAGTCCACGTCCCAGGATCCGGCCGATCGAGCGCGGGGCGGCACCTCCCAGCTGGGTGACCACGTCGCGTGACGACGACGCCACAAACACGTTGTCGGCCCCGATTTCGAAGGCATCTGCATGCGGTATCGGGCCGAGACCGGGTGAACCGATCAGCGTGACGGTACGCACCTCCTTGCCTAACCGCCCACCGTCCCCGGCGTAACCGGTGGTGGTCGACGCATAGGAAAGCGCAAACACATGATTGCCGGTGAAGTGGCTACCGTCGCCAGCCTTTGCGTCGTGGGCGGCGTTAAACGCGCGTAGGTCGCTGTAAAGGATTTGGCCGCCGATCCGCGCCAACTTACGACCGGCCACCCGCCAACTGCGCCACCGGTGCGGCGTCTCATAGCCGATGTAGGCGATCGAGGCCGCCGACGCCTTCGGCTCCTCGCGCAGCGTCGATTTCAGTTGGTTCAGCGCATTGCGCAGGTACAAGTGGATTCGGTCGATCGGCATCCCCAATCCGTCCAGGTACCAGGACACGGACTGCGCCTGATAGGGGTCTTCGCCGAAGCTGACGATCGCCCTTCCGTGGCCGTCGAATGCGTCGGGGTCAAACGCGAGTAAGTAAGGACCGGGCACTTCGGCCCTGTCGGTAGCATTACGCGCTGCTGTCAGTGCTCTTTGGATTCGGTTGGTGCGGGCCAGTTCCCGACGCTCGGTGCGGGTTAAGCGCTCGCCGCGATCGCGCTTGGCCTGCAACCGGTCCCGGCGAGCCAGCCGCGCATCCAAGGAACGGGTATTGGCCTCGTGGCGGGCCCACACGGGGATGCCCTCGGCATTTCCGACTATGTCCGGATGAGCCTCGATCAGCAATTGCTGTTGATAGTCGCTGAGCCCGTCCCACCACCGCGTATTGGCCTGGGCCCGTTCGACGGCGGCCTGTGCATCGCCCAACGGGTTGACCAGTTCATCGACCGGCACCGGTGGAACCCGCAGTGACAGCAGCTCATTGACCGCGTCGACCAGATGAAGATCGGTGCGAAGGTGTCCTGCCTGGCCAGACGACGAGAACGGCTCTTCACCGAAGCCGGCCGCGCGTCGCACCCAGGCACGGAATCCACCGCGCGGTCTACTCTCCGCACGTAGATACCGGACAACATCCAGACCTGTGCCGTCCTGCCGCACACTGATGCCGTCCAGTAGTTGCCGACCCAAATCGGGCGTGTCGGGCGTGGCGAGTTCCGCGATGTCGGTCAGCGCGGGCAGACGGCGATGGTTGGGCTCCAACCGCTGCACATGTTGATCGATGACGCGCCGATCGGCATCGTTCAACGTCTCCCGCAATCGGCTTGCCGAGCCCTTGACTGCGTTCAGTGATTTTTGCAGTTTGTGTGGGTCCCATAGGTCGCCCCGACGGGCAGCCGCATAGGCGCCTTTTGCGTGAGTATGTGTCTCGATGCGATCAACGTCGGTGTCGATGTAGTACTGATAATCCAGTTTCGAGGCGAGCGCCTTGGAGAATCTTTGACCTCGAAAGCGCTCCTCATAGATTTCGAGCCCGGTGTGGTAGGCGACGAGTTTGCCGTCGGTATCGCGGTCGAATTGCCGCTGAATCCGCCCGATCTCTTTGTCCCCGCTGAAGACCTTTCCGGTGAGAATGGCTGCCCCGCCGACTGGCCGCCCGTCGAAAAGAACGCGGTACGGTCCGTAGATGCCGGAGAGATCCTCGGCGAGCCGCTGAACGAGTTCCTTGACTCTCTCGGGGTCTGAAGCGGCGAGTACGTCGGGTAGGCGATCGGCGTAGCGAATATCCACCCGACCGCGAGTGCGCGGATCCTGAGCGCGATACTCCGCTTGCCGCCGTAGGAAGTCTGGATCGCCGCGAAGTCCGAGCCGGCCTGCGGCACGTTCTTTGAGCGCCCCGCCAGGGGGGCCGGCGATCTTCTTTTTGGGGTCGGGGTCGTCATCGACGGCGTCGTCGAGGCTTACGAGTCGGTCGAGTGCTGTGAGACGCGGCGGCGCCCTGCCGTCCTCGTCAGAACCCTGATAGCCCTCGCGCAACGACAACACCCACGCGTCACCGATTAGCGGGTTATCACCCAAAGCCTCATCGCGCGCAATCCACGGATGCAAGACGGGCTCGTCAGCTTCGGCGTCGAGGGAACGAATCCAGTTTTCAAGTAGCCGCGGACCCACCACGGCATAATCAAAATCAACCCACACCCGACCATCACGGTCAAGACTGAGCTCAAGCACGTGACGCTGCTCGGCCCCCACACGGTCAACGACCATCACCAAACGATTCGGGAGCCGCTCGTCTGAATGGCCCATCTGAGCAACCGCCGCCAACAGCGGGCCGAAATCCCTACGCTCCACGGGGTTTAGACCCGGCCACCGAGCAGCGATCCGATCATCCATCTTCTTGTCCACGGCCACATGAATCAGACGGCCACCGAACGTCGCCGCCACCCTCTGCATGTAGGTGCCCCGCCGCGCGGGCACCAACACACGGCCGTACACATCGCGCTCATGATCAACCAACACATCCACACAATCGACCCCAGCGCGCGGCACACGCGGGCCTCCAAACCGCAATACGCGGGGATCCTCCACCTCCGCATCGACCCCGTTAGCCGAATCCGAGTCCGTCCCAAGGACTTCCATGGCCATCTGGACACGGGCTCCAGCCGTGGCCGCATCGGTGCCTAACCGCTCGGCCGCAGTGATTGATTCCCACTGCCCAAACGTCACGTGCTCGAGGATGGGTCCGATCTGTGCTGCGGGCAGGCCTGCACCCGCTAACACCGTGCGCACGAAGTCCATCACTTCGCTGTCGGAGAGCACCTGCCCCAACACGGGCACATTCGTGGCACGACGCCCCTCGATCACACCGCGCGCGTATTCGACCTCGGCCGCAGACCGCCCGAGGACATCGGCCACCTCGTCCTCGACGAGGTACACCGAGCCCACCAATTCGACAGCGCGGCGCACCAGATTCGGATAGTCCCTTTCAACCAGGACCCGCATCATGGCGTCACGCATCCGCTCAACCGAGGACTCCACCGCGTCGGTCAGCCGCACCTCCAGCCCCGCGGACGGCCTCGCCCTGCCCTGCTCGATTCGGCTGACAGACTTCTGGGTCACCCCGGCCCGCTCGGCCACCTGGGCCTGGGTCAAGCCGAGCGATTCGCGTGTCGCGCGCAGGCACGCCCCGAAGATCCTCAAAACCTCCGGCGCCTCCGGTACCGCGTCGAAGTAATCGAGCACCTCCTGCAGTGGCTCATCCGCCAACCCCAGCGGCGCACCCAGCCTTTCAACAATGTCCCTCGACGGCTTCCAGTGACCCAACTCGACATTGCTGAGCTGGGCCCGGGTCAGTCCGGCCGGCTTGGCCACTTGCTCCAAGGTCCGTTCGAGCGACTCGCGCATATCGCGCAGCCACTGCCCGAATTCATCCTTCCCGTACTCGGTCAACGGTTTGACCTTCGGCAGCGCGAAGAAATGGTCAACCACCTTGTGCGCCGTGGGCTCCCACAGCGCCGCCGCCAGCGCCTTACCAATATCCCTCGACGGCTTCCGGCCCCGCTGGGCCCGGCCGATATGCGCATCACTCACATGGGCCTGGCGAACCAATTCCGGCCGGCTCCAGCCCCGCGACACACGCGCCTGCTGCAGCAACACCCCGAACACCGGGCCACTGCAGGCGGCCTGCGCCAAACACGATTCGAAATCACCCCGCGCATCCTCAGATGCCTGCAGCGCGTCGGGCAGGGTGGTGAACGCGTGCGCGAAGATCGCCCTCGTCAACACACCCGCGATCTCCGCGTCGTCGGTGACCTCACCCATCACCCGCTCGATCACGGGGCCATAAATCCCCCGCAGCCCCTCCTGGGCCACACCATCATCGGCCCCCGCACGCCGTACCAGATCGGCGACCTCATCACCGGACACCCCGGCACTCTCGACCGCACCCGCAATCGCATCCCACACACCCGACGGCACACGTGCTGGACCACCGACGGGAAGGCCGGCGATACCTTGGCCACCGCGCGCAATCCCAGCAGCGCGCGAACGCAGTTCGTCAACCAGCCCGTCCAACTCAAGCGTGCGGAAGATCTCCGGAGTGTCGACTTCGGGGCGGGGCTCATTCGGATCGCCGAGGTGGCCCAGGGTGCGGGCGGGACCGTGCCCGTACGCGGGTTGGGCGGCGCCATCGCTGTTGATGACGATGGCGTGCAAGGTGGTGCCGGTGCAGTCGATTTCGTTGAGGATGTCGGCTGCAGTCGCGCACACAACGTCGTAATCGCTTGTCGCGTAGGGGTCTGTCGCGGTGGGGGCCGCCTTGACCACGTGCAGCAGCACCTGCCCGCCTTCGGCGGTCAACGCCCACACATGCCCCTTCTTTGCGGACTCCTCATACTCGTGAGAGTCGTCGGACCCTGCAGACTCCGGTGGGCTGGACGCCAGGTAGACCAGAGCGATCGGGACGCGGTCATCGAGCAGCCAGGCAACCAGGTCGTCGACATCGGGGTCATCGACCCAGCCACTACCGTCCGGAGCGGCGTGCAGTGGCTGGCGGTTGAGACCGGCCGCCTGGTGGCCGCGGGCATGATAAGCGAATTCGGTTGCGGTCAAACCCATCCCGGGCAGCGCGGCCACATGGATGGTGTCCTCATCGGGAACACTGATCCCGGTGGCGATGCCGCGCAGGGCGAAGTACTGCTGCCCAAACGCCAATTGCGCGAACGCACACACCAACGGCATCGGCCCCACCAGCCCGGCCAACTTCAGATCCACCCGCACCTGCCGCAGGCGGGCACCGAACGCCCGCACGAAATCCAGGCCTGCCAGATCGGCGGCGTTGCCCCAGCCGTCATCACCGGCGATCGCCCCTCGGCCAACTGTGGGATCGTGCCCCGCCGCCGCGAGCGCGCGCCGCAACCAGTCCACCCGATCCGCCGCGGCGCGCAATCGGACGGCTGCCTCGACGAGTTCCTCGGCCAACCCACGGTTGCGCCAAAACAGCCCTCGTTTCAACAACAGCCACACCACGGGAGCCGGCGCTGACTCCCCGATCTCCGCCCAGGTCGCCTGCCACAGTTCAGCACCCGACTCGACCACCACACCCGACCCTGCCAACAGACCCACGAGGTCGTCGCGCAGCAGTGACACCGACTCCTGGGCCGCCCCGAGTTTGATCTCCAACTCTGCAACCGGGTCCACCGCCCCAGCAGCGAAGCGCTCCTCGGTGACCAAATCGGCTGCCCGCTGCCCGTATACGCCCACCATCGCGACCGCCTCCAGATACCCCGTCACCCGGTCACCGAGCGCGGCCAACTCCTGCTTACCCCTACGCGTAGCGACCAGATGTACATCCTCACGCACCAGCGCATCCAGCAACGCCTGCGGCGAGGACAGCGCTGCATCGACATCAATCTCAATCGGCAGCCGCCGCAACCACCCCTCCAGCATGTCTTGCAGACCCGACATGTGTTCCTGCGCGACCACCACCAACTCTTCGGCATCCTCACGCTCGGACCCGGGCTCATCCGCATCAACGTCCTGGCGCTCCGTGTCGGGCTCATCCGTATCGCCGGCCTCGTCGAGCGCCCGCTGCAGCCAGTACACCCGCTCGCGTGCGGCGCCGATTCGCACGAACACCTCAACGAGCTCCTCGGCCAATCCCCGGTTCCGCCAAAACAACCCTCGCCCCAACAACAACTTCACCGTGTCTTCCAGCCCGAGACCGGCGATCTCCTCCCAGGTCGCCTGCCACCGTTCGGCGCCCGATTCGACCACCACGCCCGACCCGGCCAGCAGACGTGCAAAGTCAGCTTGCAGCAGTGACACCAACTCCTGGGCCGCGCTGTGGTTGCTCATCAGCTCGCCGACCGGGTCCATCGCCGAAGCCGCAAAGTTCTCCTCGGTGACCATGTCTTCGGCCCGCTGCCCGTAGACGCCCATCAAGGCGACACCCGTCAGATAACTCGTCACCGCGTGGGCCACCCTGGCGAACAAGTCCTCGCCCGAGCGCATCGCGGCCAGACGCACATCCTCACGCACCAGCGCATCCAGCAACGTCTGCGGCGACGAAACCGCAGGATCGACATCGACATCGATCGAAAGCCCGCGCAGCCACCACGCCAGCGTGCCCCCCAGACGGGCCATCATTTCCCCTGCAACCCGAACCCACTGTTGGACGTGCTCGCGCTCGGAGCGGGACGGCGCCGGTTCACCCGCACCTGAGGGACCACCGCCAGGCTCCTCGGTGGTGCAGATCGCCTTATCCGGCTGCGTTGCGGGGTCGACTTCAGGAAGCAAGGCATCGTCGATGCGGTCGAAGCCCAGGTGACCGACCCAGGCCTTGGCGAGGTTGGCGTAGTCCTGTACCAGCAGCCATTCGGCGTGCGGCAGTGACATCGCGGTACGTCCCTCGGCTTTGGTTGCACGCGAACCGAAGTCGTAGCCTTCGGCCGTCAGCCGATCCACAACAGCGACCACAGCCGCCATCTCGGCCTCGTTTCCGCGGCCCTCCCGCCGGGCCTTGTCAACCCTCTGGAGCGCCGTGCGCAGCAATAGATGATTCCGGGGATCGAACACCAGCCGGTGCTCATCGGTGTCGACGAACACCACCGCGTGATCGACCGGTTCGCCGGTGTCGAACACCATCACACTGAGCGAACGCTGCTGCAGCTCCTCAGCGTCCGCGGCCAACGCCCCGTCCACCAGCGACGCCACATCACCATCGACGGTCAGCGGCGTCAACACCAAACCCAAGGCCTTACGCAACGTTTTCCACGACGTCCGCCCATCCCCATCATCCAGCTCCCCCGGGCTGATCCCAGCAGCACCAGCCAACGAAACCGCCTGCGTCACACAATCACCCAAAACGAACACCGGACCGAGAGCCTCCCGCAGGCGGTGGGTGGCGGCCTCGAGGAGTTCACGCGCCGCAGCGGCGGTGGTGCCCAACCGCCGCAAGGCGATGTCGTCCACCGGCCGCCAGTGCTGATCGAAGGCCAAATAGTTCAGCAGCGCCTCGATCTGCGTGTCTTGGGCGGGCAGGTCGGCCAATGCGACACGTACAAAGTCCATCACGTCGCGGTCGCTCAATGCCTGCTCGCCGAGCGGCGCGCCGTCCGCGATCACCCGATCGGCGAAGTCCACCTGTGAGTCTGACCAGCGGTGGCCAGCGGGCGGCGCGCCGTCGGCGCGCCAGGCACGCACCTCGTTGACCAAGTCGACAGCACGGCCACGCAGATCCGGATAACGGCTTTCGAACTGCACCGCAAGCATGAGCTGGCGCCACTCATCGACCGTGTACTCCAAAGCCGCGAGCACCAGCCCCGCGACTTGCGCGGACATGTTCGCGCCCAACTCGACCCCGCCGACAGTGTTTGGATGGACTGCTGTCTTGCCATCCGGGCGGACACGCTCGGCCAGGTCCTTCCGGTGCTTCCAGCCGCGCTCGACGCGTTTTTCGCGGACCAACCGCCCGAAGAGCTTCTTGACTTCCGGGTGCTCGATCAGCACCTGCACCTCCGGCTCCTCGACGAAGTACTCGAGCACCTCGCGCAGCAGCGCGTCCTGTGGCGCCTCACCGGGCAACCCCAGCAGCGCCGAAACCAGCTGCGCAGCTATGTCCCACGACCCCGGGGTCTGGCCCAGCTCGACGCTTGTGACCATTTGCGCGCTTATTCTGGCCCGCCTGGCCAAACCCAACGTTGTCCAACCGCGCGCTTCCCGGTTCTCGCGCACCCAAATCGCCAGCTTGTGCCGCTCCCCCTGGTATGCGGTCAACTCTTTCACCGGCGGCATCGGAGTAGTGTTTTGCGCCGCAACGCTATTCGCGGACCGGGGCGCACCCAGCGCAACCCGCAGGCGCTCCTGGGCGGGCTCCACCAACGCAGCAGCGGTTTCCTCGTCGATGCCCAACCGGTGGGCAACCTCGGCCAGGGGCTGCTTAAGGAACACGTGGTCACAGATGATGTCAAACTGTTCTGGCGAAAAGCCCGCCAATGCGGCACGCACGTAAGCCACCACCTCACCGCCGTGCAATGTCTGCGCACTCACCGGTCCGGTGACACCCCGCGCGAATTGCACCTGCTGGGTTGACAAGTCGAGGGCCTCGGCTAGCACCTCATCGGGCAAGTCTGTGGCTGCTTCAACGGAATGCTCCTCACACCAGCTGCGCACCGTGGTGATCAATTCGACTGCGCGATCACGCATATCCGGATACAGCTTGTCGACCATGACCGGCAGCACCGCCTCGCGCACGTGACCAACCGAAGACGTCAACACCGCCTCGATCCAGCGCACAGCTACCTTAGCGGACAGGCCCCCCTTGCCCCCCTCGACCTGGGAGATCATGATCGCAGACACTCCGACACCGTTGGCCACCATGGCCTGGGTCAAGCCGCGCGCTTCGCGTGCCTCGCGCAGCACCTGCCCGACAATCGCCAAGACCTCCTCGTCGGCGACTAACACCTGCACCGCCGGCAGCGCGACGAAGTAGTCAAGCACCTCCCGCAGCGACTGGCCCGACGACACAACCGACACCAGCCGCCTGGCTGTGTCCCTCGGCGGGTTGACCAGGCCCAACTCGACATGGCAGACCTCGCCCCAACTCAGTCCGGCCAGCTCGGCCACGTCCGCTATGGTCAATTCCAGTGACTCCCGCATATCGCGCAGCCACTTCCCGAACCCGTTGTTTTTCTTTTTCTTCTTGTCGTACTCGTTGTCGTAGTCGGTCCAGGGTTCGGCGACCGGCAGCGGACGGAAATGGTCAACCACCTTGCGCGCCTTTGGCCCCCAGAGGCCCAACGCCGCAGCCAACCACCCCAACGTGGACCTGGTCGTCCCCCCCTTGCTCAACTCGAGGTAGCGGACCTGCGACTTGGTCACCAGGGCGCGCCTGCCCAACTCGGCCTGGCTCAAACCTCGCGACAGACGTTTCTCGCGCAGCCACTTCCCCAACACCGGCGCGCTAGTTGCGGCCCGCGCCAAACACATTTCGAAGAAACCCACCGGATCCCCGGTGACCTGCACCCCGGCCAGCGCGGCGAACCCCTGCTCGAACACCAGCCCGGTGAGCACATCGGTGATCAAATCGGTGTCGGTGAACAGCGCGCCCATCACCTCGGTGACCGAGTCGCGATAGACCGCGCGCAGACTCTCCTGCGCCGCGCCATCACCAGCGTGCGCGCGGTCCACCAACGCAGCAATCGTCTCCGCGCTCACCCCAGCGCGCGGCCGATACACGCCAGCCGCGGCCGCGCCCTGCGGCGCCGACAAACATTCGGCCAACAACCCCGCCAACCCTGCCGGGTCATCGACAGACACCGACGCCACCATGCCCGAGGCAGCCAACGCCGCCGCCCGCTCATCACCGCGTGCCCCGCCGCGCAGCGCAGCAGCGATCACATCAGCGATACCTCCCGACCCGTCGACCACCACCACCGGCCGACCCGCCGCAATACTGTGCTCCACATCGGCATAAGCCAGCTGATCACCACCAACCAGCACCGTGACCGACGGCGACCCACCCGCCACAAACTTCGCGCTGCGCGCAATCCACTGCGCCACATCTGCGTGCTGGTTGGCCGGCAGGACAACACAATCCGTGACATGCGACTCCCAAACCACCGCATCAGCGTCGGCCGTGCCCGCCGCGGCCACACCCACCCACGGCACCGACACCCCCCGCGCTACACCGGCTTCACCCACCAACCCCCCAACACCAGTCGCCGTCGCGCTACCCACACCGAGCGCGCCGTGCTCGGCCATCACCGCCACAACCGCCTCAGCGAAAAGCACCCGCAGCCGGCCCAACACAGCCGCATCAAGCCCACCCACATCCCCGGCCACCACCACCGCCGGGCGCGGACCCTCACCGCGCACCCCAGCCAACGCCGCAGGCAACCCCGACACCTTAGAGACCCGCACCACCCGCGCCGGCCCACCCGTTTCGCCGATACCGAGGCCCACCGGGTCTGCGGCATGCGACGCACCATTCGCCGGCTCGTCGTCGGACCCCGATTGCCACGGGCTGCCGATCCGCCCGTCGACGCCTTCCTCGCGCTCCCAAACGATTTCATCGTTCTCGCTAAGGGGCAGTACCGCTTGGCCTTCCCCGTCGAACACGATTCCGGCGAACGCCACACCCGGCGCCGTCAGCTCCCGCAACCGCTGCTCGGCTTGGACCCCGTACAAGTTGCGGTCGGCGTTGAACTTGTCGTCGAGCAGCTCAGACTCGTGCAGCCACAACTCACCCTTGTCGGTCACGCTCAACGTGAACGCGTGCGCATCGAACCGACGATCACCCGAGTCACCCGGACGCGGGTAGCCCACCGCCACCAACACATGCCGCGCCGGATCGGTCTTGTCGTGCACCCGCGCCGCAAACGACCACGGACTGTTCGCTTCCCACCGCCCATGCGCGAACTGCGACAACTCCCGACTGCCAAACCCATACGACGTCATCACGTCGAAAATTTCGTCCGCGTCATCGCCGAACACATCGAACGGAGTCTGCACCACCGTGTGGCCCTTATAGCGGCGTTGGATGAACCGCAGCTCGCCTAAACCACACAGCCCATACCGGCGCGACGCCTCTACATCGACCTTGCGCTCCTCGATGACCACCGACGCCGGCGTCGCCGGAACCTTGCGGCGAAACTCGTCCAGCTCCCCGGTGCGGAAGATTTCCGGCAACTGCGCATCGGGAGGTTCCGACCCGTCGAGCATTCCCTCCAAGTCCGCCACCAACGAATTGGACGCCCACTCCAACCTGGCGCCGTAGGGAATCTCGCCTGGAACCTGTTCAGATCCATCGAGATCCGAGCCTGGCTGGTGGGAGCCCTCCCTCCCGGGCGGCGTGGATTGCGCAGTCGCACCGGCAGAATCGCCGAGACCGGCTGGTGGAACCGTTGTCGAGCTTGATGTCTCGGCATTTGGGCCAGGTTCTACGGAAGCTCCGGATGTGGAGCCGGGCTCGGGTGTGGACGCGCGCGCCACGTCGGGCGTGGCGGATGGCGGGCCCGCTGCGTTGGAGTGCGCCACCGGATCTGATTCCGCCGGGCTGGCGAGATCGGTGGGTGGCCCGCGGACGGATGTTGGAGACGTCGAGAGCTTGAGTTGGCCCTCGATGGGCAGGGTGCCCTGCGATGTGTGCACGGTCGATCCCTGGTGGGCACCGAAGGTGGTAGCCGCGGTGAGGTTCCGTTGGGCGGCCTGCTGGATTTTCGGGATTTGCTTGAGGAGGAGACGCTCGGCCGCGCGGCGGTTGTGTTCGGCGGTGCGCAGGGCGTCGGTGTTCTGGGTGCTGGGATCGGCCAGGTGGGCGGCTTGGGCGTCAGCGTGGGCCTTGGCGGCACCCTCGTACTTGGTGATGGCCAGCCCGATCTCCGGATCGCGGATCTGGGTGAAGGCGTCGTCGTCTGGTGAAAGACAAAACATGACTTCGCCGGGGTCACCGGCGCGGCCCACACGGTTCTTGAACTGGGTATCGACGACCTCGGTGATCCCGGAGCGGCCGTCGATGATCAGGAATATGCCACGCATGTCCCTGACTCCGTCTTGGCCCTTTGGTTTGCTCAGTTCTTTTACTTCGTCGCTA
Source organism: Mycobacterium sp. IDUB_19 (assembly GCF_055419445.1). Taxonomy (NCBI): domain Bacteria; kingdom Bacillati; phylum Actinomycetota; class Actinomycetes; order Mycobacteriales; family Mycobacteriaceae; genus Mycobacterium; species Mycobacterium sp. IDUB_19. The sequence continues at coordinate 39,772 of NZ_JBVAXR010000027.1, forward strand.
ACTCGGTAGTCGGTCCCGCGCGCCCCCGCCGGGCTCACGAGCGTCACCCTGCCTTTCTCGCCGGCCCTTTTGATGTCTGCTTCCATGTCTTCTCGCCATGTCGCACCGTGGTCGAGCTGGTAATCCGCATCGCCAACGACGTCGTGCGGAATATCCATCATCGTCAAGAGCTTTGACAGCGCCCCAGGCTTGTCGTCGCGGTCGCCGCCGTACACCACCGGCTGGCCTTTTTCGTGCAGGCTTTTGATTTTCTCGGCGATCCACGCGCGTTTGGCGTCCTGGTTGTCGAACACCATGTCGTCGTGGGTGGTGACAGCGGAGGGGTTGAACTTTTCCACCCGGACCACCGGCCCCATCCGGTCATAGTTTTCGGCCACCACCTCCGAGGACTCGGTAGCCGTCCCGGAAATCAACGCGATGCGGTCGTCGCGGCGAACGTCGTTGTAGTACTGCTGGGAGGTGATCTCGGTGCTGGATTCCGCGTCATGGCGAATCGGCACCCCCGCCCCGCCGGCCGCGCGCTCCACCACATTCTCCTTGGCTTCCAACGCCTTGTGGATGTCGTTGGTGATCCGCACATCACCACTTTGCTCCTCAAAGTTGGTGCGGACTTCGCCGTTGATCCGGTCGATCAGATAGACAACGCCGTCGCGGACCTTGTAGTCGATATCGCGTCGGTACTGGTATTCCGCGATGGCGTCCCTGACCACATCGTCGACCCCGATGTCGTGTTTGCCCTGCTCGGTCAACAGCCGTTGGATTTCGGCTCGGCCTTCTTCTGTCAGATGCACCTTGCCGTAGCCATTGCTGTCGACGCCGAAATGTTCCTTGGTCAAATTCCCGCTGTCGATGTTGTCCTGGAAGAACTCGCGTGAGGAAATGAACCGGGCGGCGACCTCGGGGCGCGCTTCCTGGGCAGCGCCTTTGGAAATTTTGTACGTGGTGCCGACGCGGTCCCCCCCACCGCTCCAGACCGTCGCCTCGTCACCCTCGTCGATCACGTTGGGCCCTGCCGGGACTGGGTTGTCCTTCAAATGGCTGAAGATCTCGGTGCTGTTGTCCATCAGATAGATCGCGGCGCGGCCCGCGATCGGCTGGCGCATCGGCGCATCGGCGTTATCGCGGTAGTAGACATCGATGCCGTAGTCCTCGCCTAACGCCTGGCGGTATTCGATGAAACTCTTGGCGGCCAAAGACGACCGTGACGTCGTCATCTTCACCGCCAGGCCCTCTTTGGCCACCTTGACGGCCTCACTGACGGCATAGATCACCCCGCTGACCGACTTGCCCTCCCCGCACCCCATGTTCACCGATACCAACCTGCCGGCCGCCTCGGTGCCGACCACCAGCGCAAGCTCTTCCTGGGTGAAATACACATCGGCGCCCGGCGGCAACAGACGCCGAGCGACCTCGGTTGCCGCCAGGCTGCTTTCGAGCGGGTCATCGCCCCACAACAGTGTTTTCAACCGCGCCGGTGCGGCCTCCCGCAGCCCCAGCATCCGCCGCAAGTCCTGCCGCGCCTCGGCCGCGGCCTTGCCCACCGACCCCCGCTGCTCATCGAGGCCGTCATTGGCCGTCCGCCAATCCAGCAAGCCCTCGTCGAAGGCGCGAATGTATTCCGCGCCGGCCACCTGCGTCTCACTCACCAGCTCTTCGGACGCCTCCCGCAGCACGGTCTCGTGGTCAATCATGGCCGCTGCGTATGCCGCCTCGTCCCGCTCGAGCCGCTGCCGCGCCTCGTCCTCTAGTCGCTGGGCCCTGGCGATCGATTCTTTACCCCTCAACGCATCGCGCAGCTCGCGTTCTTGCTTGTCGACCTCGGACTGGAAACCCCGCCGCCGCGATACCACCTCGTCGCGTTCGGCCTCGGCCCTGGCCAGTGCCGCACGGTGGTCACCCTTGGCTGCCCGAAGCAGCGCCTCACGCGCCACCATTTGGGATCGCAACTGCTTAGTGCGCTCCTCGATTTCCCTGTCCAGTTCCTCGAGGACCTCCCCGCGGGGATCCATACCACGCTCGCGGGCCTCACGCACCTCGTCGGCACGCAACCGTTTACTGTCGTTCAACTCCTCCCGTGCCTTAGCCACGCCCTCTTCCGCAGCGTTGGTGCTCTCCCTCAAGCTGCGTTTCTCCCGGGCCTCGAGCTGGGCAACGCGAGCTTTGTGGATCCTGCGGCTGTCCTTCACGCGGCCTTCGGCCTTCTCGTCATCACGGCGCGCCTTGTGAAGGCGCTCAGCGGTGTCGCCAAGCACCCGCGCGGTCTGGGCATCGGCCACCGCGATTTTTTCGTCCGCTTGCGCCTGCAGCGCTGCGTAGAGCTTGTCGACGGCCTCCTTCAACACCGCATCGTGGGCCGCGGCAGCGTCTTGGAACGCCTGCGCGGCGGCGTCGCGCTGCTCTTCTGCGCGCGTAACGGCGTCCTCCACCGCGGCGATGCGTCGTTCGACGGCGGCCTGCACCTCCTCTTCATAGGACGCCCTGGCAGCCGCGACAGCGGCTTCACCTGCCGCCTGGTCCTTTTCGGCGTCGATGACGCGCTTTTGCAAGTCGGCGAGCCGTTGCTGACGCGCGGATTCCGATTCGGCATCCGCGACTGCGGAACTCGCCTCCAGCACGCGGTCACGCTCGGTGGTGGCCGACTGGTGTGCGGCCCGGCGCCGCGCCAAGTCCTCTTGGGCATGCACAAGCTCCTTGTGCGCCCCCCGCACCCGCTCATCCTCGGCCTTCACCCGCGCTTCCAGGTCATCAGCCAATTCCGCATCACGCCTGGCTACCGCGGACTTGAACCCGTCCTGACTCTTCTCGTAGCGTTCGAGTTCCCGATCAACCTGCGCGCGTGCATCTTTCACGCTCGGGTCGTCGCGCTCGGCTGAAACCCTCAGCTCCGCCCGCTTGTTTTCCACGCGCGGGTCCATCGCCCGCGGCTCACCGGCCGCCCCGGTGTGCGACACGGCGCCAACACCCTCGTCGACCCGCTCCGCTGCAGCATCACCGGCTGGCTCATGTCCCGCGGCCTCGCCGATGTCGTTGGCGGGAACCACAAGAGCGCCGGCGTCAAGCCGAGCGGTCTGCTCCGGTGGTGCCACCTCGATCTCGTCGACGTGCCCGTCCACGACGTGCTGGGAGTCACTATGGTCCGCGTCTGAACGAGCCTGCGGAGCCGTATCAAAGCCACGCGCTGCCGGCGTGCCCGACGCCGGGGAGCTGGGCTCCTCGGCGGAGGGTTGCGCAATCCCAGCCCGCGCATCCGGGGTCGGGCCTGGTGACCCGCCATGGTCGGACGAGACCGCCGATGGGGGGCTCGGGTCGGGTGTGGCCCGCAACGGCGCTTTGAGTAGGTCCGCGGACGTTTGCGGGGATGCGTCCAGGCGCGTGTGCGCGGCCGGCGCCGGAGCGCCATCGGCGCCGACCGTCGGGGTTGGGGTGGAAGCCGCTATGCCCTGGCTTTCCGCGGCGGCGTGGGTCGAGCTCCCCCCAGCGCTGGCCCCTTCCGCTGGCCGTGCGCCCAGATCGCCAGCACCCGACGGCGCACCGCCGACGCGATCACCGCCGGTGGCCCTCGGGTCCGCCGGTGTGACAGGCAGTGCGGCGCTATCCGCTGACGTCGCACCCTCGCTCGCGCCTGTCGCGACGTCCTGAGGCGCGTCGGGCCGCGGACCGGCGAGCCCATCACCGAGCCGGGGATCATCACCGACACCGGCGGGCCCGCGCCCCGGGGTGCCCTCGGGCCCCGCGGTGCCGTGCCCGCCGGCCCTGGGCACAGCGCCGTGGATAAACCCGACGGCACCACCGAGCAACATCTCCGGGGTCAAGTTGCCACCACTTGCCGCGATGTTGGCCGCCTCCCCCGAGACCAGACCGGTCAAAGCACCCTTGAGCACACCCGACGTGAGGTCCTCGGCCGGGCCCAACGCCGCACCGACGAAATGGCCCACCACGCCGCCCACCACACCGGCCTCGCCCATCGACTCCGCACTGCTGGCCGTCTGCCCCCAATCGATGCCCGCCCGGTGGCCCTCAGCCACCTGCAATGCTTGAATCGCGACGTCTTGGACCGCCCCCAGACCCGCGCCCCCCAGACCCTCGAGCACCAGCCGGCGCACCATCGTCTTGCTCAGCGCCTGAGTCAGCGCGGCCGCCAGCCGGGCGGCCACCGTGGACTCCAGCTCCTCGATCGCCAACACCGCCGCCTCTTCGGCCGCCGGAATCTCGGACAGCGACGCACCCATGGTGAAATCGGCGTTGGCCAGCGCCCAGGCAGCCGTGGACGCCACGACCCCCAACGTTGAGATGATGGACAGCTTCTTGTACTGCATTTCGGTGCTGTCGCTGCCGGTCAGATCGCCCGCCCCGCGCAGCCCCACCGCCAGCCCGTGCACCGTAGAGTCGCCGTCAAACAACATATGGAAGTTCCGGTCAGCGGCCTGCGCGGTCTGCCCACTGAGCACCGCAAGCGTCGCCGCGCGCACGCGGGCAAGCCCATCGGTCAACGCGTCTAACTGATCGGCCGCCGCATACAACAGATCGCGCAGGCGCGCCAACCCGGTCTCACTGGCCGGCGGCCCCGGCCACGCCGACCCCGCCAAATACGCAAACGGCCGCAACGCCGCCGGCATCTCAATATCCATCAGGACCCCGCCGAGCAATCGCCACGCCACGACCACCCGCCGTCGCGCCGACCCCCGCCGCATCGCCCGGCCGAATCCTGGCCGCCCTAGAGGGGATCCGCGCGGTGGGCCAACGAGTTGGTCTTAGCCTCAACCGATCTGCACCCGTCGAGCTGCGCGCACAACGGTGGGACTCACCCCCTAAAGCGGCATCCCCACAAGTAGCCTCGCCGCCGATCAACGCGTCCACCGTGTCGAAATCACCCGAAATCGCGGCCTCGGGCCGTCCACCACCAAACTTCGACCACTGGTTCATCTCTTCACCGCGCGAAAGTCGCCATCCCTGCATCGCGGCAGAGACCGACGAAGACGGCACATGCGGACCGTCCCGACGCCGCGGGGGCCCCGACAAAAGCGGCCAGCCCAGCGGGCACCAAACCGATTGCGACCCGAGATTGCCCTCGAAATATCGGAAAACAACCGAAACGTGTTGTGTCGCGGACTGTTCGGCACCAACACCTCCGCCACCCGCCGATCCACATCCGCACGGGTTCGCGGAAGTGGTCCTCGGGAGTGTCGAAGTCACGCTTGTCGATGATCATCGTGACCAGTTCGTCTCTGGCGTTGACCGTGACGTGCGCAGCGCCCCCGGCGCTAAGCTCGGTGCGGCCTGGTCGTGCCGAGCAACCAGCACATGGTCGGGCCGGACTCGAACCGCTTCGTTACCCACTCGTTTCCACCTGCCCGTCCAGATGCCGCCTGCACGTCCAATGATACATGATGTATCGCGTCAGTCCGACAGATCACTGGCGCCCCGCGGCGTCTGATGCCTTGGCAGGAATGAGTTCCCGACCGGATTGAGGTATTCCAACCAGCGATCAAGCAAACTGCGATACATCCTGTATCGATCATTGTGGCACAGCGCCTGCCGCCCACCAAAGGCCTTGGCTGTGACTTTTATCTGCGGGTCGACCGGAGGGTTTGGACCCACGTGGGCTGGCCACGCCAAAGCTGGCTCTTCGAGTTGACACGGCGTCGCAAAGCGACCACCGCGCAGTTTGCAGCCCGGGACGGACGCCTCACAAGGCACCCAGATTCTTTGTTACGTCGGCGTATCGGGCGCTTTCGGCATGAAGCTGGTAGGTGGTCGCCTCCGTGCCGGCGCCGAAGAAGGTGGTGCCTCCGCCACGGCCACTTTGGCTGGCCCTCCATGTGCGCGGCCGCGGTACAGAGTTCTCTGGCCCAGCCTTGACCCCTGGGCGCTTGAGGTGATCTGCGTGGTGGTGCAGCAGTTCCGCCTTGGCATCACCTGACTCTCAAACCCAATCCCTCTGTGCGAATTAACTTTTGAGACCGTCGGCCAATCGATCACCAGTGCCCCGCAACCCAAGGCTGGGTCTCGATCACGGGTCGCCTGAGTCCTCGCGCTCGGACGCCCGCCGCTCGGTGACGATTTCGTCGACATCGGTGTCCGTACCGTCGGGGCGCCCGTGAACTTCCGACTCTTCGGGGTTCGACAAATCCTCACCCAAGACCGGCTCACCCGAACCGCGCCGATTATCGCCACCCCCGTCGGGATGGGCCGCGACGACGTCGCCGTCCCCGGCGGCGGCCCGCGCATCGCCGCTGTCACCGCCGCGCCGCGACGAGTCGGGCCCACCGCGTCGAGCCCGCGGAGCACCTTCGGGCCGGATGACGTCCCCCTCGACCGCACCCGCGCGCCCGGCCACCGAACCTGACCGTGCGGGTGGACCTGAGGACTCCTGCGCCGCTCGGCCCACATCGGTACCGCCGGCGTGCACGCCCCCGACTGGCTTGGAGCCGGCCCGCTGCGCGCCCGCATCGGCACGAGTTGCCGCGGAAGGTTCGGCACGCCCAGGTTGCCGATCCCCTGTCGGGCCCGGCGACCGCGAACTCGGGTCATCCGGCGCGCCAGCGCGCCGCGGGTTCGGCGGCGCCGGGGAGATCGGCGGCGCCGGCGGACCCGACGCCGGCGGACCCGCACCGTCGGTGAAAGGTTCGGCGTCAGGCGAGGCTGTCGATGGGTCCGGCGCCCCTTCCGAGGTGCTGGCTTCCAGGTTCGCGCTCTCGGGGTCGCCCGAGCCAACACCCGCGGGGACGCCATCATCGGGTGAGCCTCCCGCGACCGGTGCACCCGGTGTTGCACCGCTCGCATCAGAACCGTTGCCCGCCGGATCGTTTTGACTGCCCGCGCCGCTAGTGCGGGGTCCGCCGGCGGCCCCTATCGCAGGGGTACTGGCGCCCGACGACCCGCCGATACCGCCGGCAGTGGCGTTCGAACCCGTAGCCGTGGTCGGCGAGGCGGCTGCATCAGCTGATGGCCCAACCTCAGCAGTGGTCCCCACGGCGGGGACCCGATGCGCGTCGACGGACATATCAGGCCGATTGGTGCGGCCAATAGCACCGGCCGGCACAGCGCCCGCCATACCGTGCCCAGAAAGCGCCCCCGACTGGTCGGCAAGAGTGCCCGGCACCGGAGAAGAGAATCCGGATTCGTCGGACTGCTGGAACGTATCTGCCGCCTGCTTGAGCAGGTCCGCGTAGTAATCGAGCAGGCCGGTCTTCGCGTCAACCGATCCGTTGACCCAATTAAGTTGGGCCAGGTAGCCGTTGGGGCCGTCGGCGAATTGCCGGCCCATCTCGCCGCCACCCCAAACGGGGCCCTCAGCGGCGAGCTGTGCCCGCAGCGATGACATCACCGCCTTCATCGCGGAGCTGACATCGTGCAATTCGGCAGAGACGCGGCGCAGTTCGTCCGGTGTGACACCGAATTCTTCGGTCATCGGCTCATCTCCTCACCGTGGGGAAATCCGCATTCCCACCGTCGTCGTAAGAACCGCGCTCTGAAGGCTCAGAGGGCTCCTGACGCCGCTGGGCCCCGACAAATGCGTCTAGTCCGGGTGGCACAAAATCCTTGGGATCCGGGCCTCCCTCGACAATGTCGGAAATCAACGGAAGCGCTTTATGCCGCTCATTGATCGGCGCTAGCATCTCCGCGACCTGCCGACCGGCGTCCTGGGCGGCCGCTTGGGCGGCCTCGGTGATGTGATCCCCAAGCTCCTCGAAGTCATGATCATCGAGATAGGACTTATCGACGACGGTCTTGATTAGTTGGCCTCGGGCATTGACCGTGACCTCAATCGTGCCGTCGGCAGCCTGGGCGCTAAGCCTAAGCGCGGCCTGTTTCTTTCGCATGGCCGCGATATCGGTCAGCTGATCCTGCAGCCCAGACAGCACATCGGTAAGCCGATCACGAGCCGCTTCGTTACTCACTTTGTCGCACCCGCCCATCTCGATGTCACCCGCTGGGTGATACGCAGTGTATCGCGCCGCTCTGGCGGATCAAACAGCGCGCCGGTCGTTTCAATGCGGCGGTGGAGTCGTTGGCCGCCCATGACCAACTTCCCCGCCGACACCACCGGCGCGCTGATCCATGCCCTATTCGCCAGCACCCGGCGCGCATCAAACCGTGGTTGTTGGTTCTCGACAGTGTCTTCAGACCGGGCTGGGAATTACTGTCCCACAAAGGTTTTTCGGCACCTCTATGTGATCGCCCTACCGTGGACGAGCCCGAAATCGCCAACCGGTGGGTTTCCATCGAGGTCTGCGCCAGCGGAGCTCGGGGCGCCGGCAGTAAGGCGCGTTGAGTTGACTGGCAGCGGTTTCGACGTCGACGTCCGCGTCGGCCTTGGCGGAAAATCTACCCAGCAAGAAGAGCTGGCCAGCCGTCGCACGATCGGGTTCGATCGGTCGGCACGCTCCCTCGGCGGTTGCACATCGTTTCGTAATCAGACCCGTCCTGGCGCGACCGACCCTTGCACCCAATCGAACGCGCAACCAGGCCGATCTATCGGCCTGGCGAACGTGGCGACTTGCGAAGCTTCCGTCCCGCGACTGCTGCTTGGGACTTCCGGGTCCGTCCCGCCTGTGGGAGCGGCACGGCCGGATCGAGGTGAACACCGACGCCGCGGAGGTGGTGGTCGATGATCAGCCAAGCCTGGTTAGTCAACCGATCGATGAGTCGCTTACGCGTTTCGGTCCGTCGACCCAGCCAGCCGAGGACTGAAGCGTCGATAAGCCCGCCGAGCGCGACAAACAGAGCAGCGGCGGCGCCCTTCTCGTCCGCGAAATGCGGAAAATAGCGCGCCCCGGCCGCGACAAGGTCGGCGGCGAAGTCGTCCCGCTCTGCATTGGGCTGTTGCGAAGTCCGCTGGTAGCCGCGGCTCACGAGGAATCGATACAAGTTCGGGTGGCGGTCAGCCCAGATGACCTGGGCCATGATCGGCGCGCGAATCACTTCAAGCGGTGTACCGGACAGGTCCAATCGCTTCTGTATCTCGGCTCGCAGCTCCTGATACACACTGCGGGCCAACGAGTCGTCGAGGTCGTCTTTGCTGGCGAAGTGGCGGTAAACATTGGGACGGGCCAGCCCGGCGCGCTGGGCGATCTGCCCAGTCAATGCGTCAGGGCCGTACTCCTCGATCACGGTGCGTGCGGCTTCGATTATTTGCTCGCGCCGGGGGTGCTCACTGGGTTCCTGCGCATGCTCAGGTGTCTTTACCACCGGTTCAGGATACCACCTGTATCATCTTGGCTGGCTATGTATCGTTTGCAATCCGCCATCGCATCGCTGCGGTCCGACCTGTCGGTTCTTCCGCACCGCGACGGCCGAAACCACGCGGTCCGCACCTTTGAGCGCGAGCGGCCCGAGGGTTTGCTGGCTTGAACCTCAGCGACGCTTTTCCGGTCCCCAGAAGGCATTACGACCGGCTTACGCAAATCATCCCTAGCCTTCCTCTGATACAGCATGTATCGTGAAATACACCTTGTATCGGTGCGCGGATTCGGATTCCACCTGCCGATGGTTGGTCGAATCCTGATATCCCCCGGGAAGGAGAATCGACACGCGGCCAGTGTTGGCTTGTCGCGGTGGCACGTGCGGCAAACGCGGTAGTGATCTGTTAAGTGATTCGGGGCGACGGGAAATGGATTTTGCAGGGTTACCGCCGGAGATCAATTCCGGAAGGATGTATACCGGAGCGGGATCGAGGCCGATGTTGGCAGCCGCAGCGGCGTGGGATGGGCTAGCGGCGGAATTGAGTGCGGCGGCGCCTCCTCTAACGCACAGGTGTCCGGGCTGGCCGGGGGAGCGTGGCTAGGTCCGGCGTCGGCGTCGATGGCGGCCGCGGCGGCCCCTTACCAGGCATGGATGACCACTACCGCCGAGCGGACCAAGCAGGCCACCGATCAGGCCAGGGCGGCTGCGGGGCCTACGAGGCGGCGTTTGCAGCACACGTCCCGCCACCGGTGATCGCGGAGAACCGGGCATTGTTGATGTCGTTGGTGGCGACGAATATTTTCGGGCAGAACACCCTGCCCTCCGGCGTGCCCAACGTGCTGCAAGGCCTCGCGTCCGGAGGGTCGTTCCTACCAGTCACGGGGCTGGCGAACCTGATGAATAGCTCTATGGGCTCGTCGCTTGGCTTTAGTGCGGATCTCATGAATTTCGCGAGTGGGCAGACGTTTGTGGCCAGCGGGGTCTTGTTTCTCGTGGAACCGTTTCTTTCGGGCCCGATAGCTGGGGGGCGGCCTCGTCTGTGGGTTGGTACGGCCCGGAACTGGGAGCGTCAGGCGCGGCGGGCTTGTCGGGCGGCGGCGCGGTAGGTGTACCGGGCCTGGGCAGTGCTGGCGTGTCGGCGGTTCTGAGTCGGGCGGCGTCGATCGGTGGGCTGTCGGTGCCGCAGACGTGGGCCTGGGCGGCGCCGGTGATCACCCCAGCGGCCACGCTATTGCCGCAACCCACACTGATGGGTTTGCCGGAAGCCGAGGTGCATGGTCGGGAATCCGGTTACGGCGCGATGCTGCCGGCAGCCTCATGGCTGCGGCGGCAGGCGGTGGCGGCGGCAGGCGGTGGCGGCGCGGCGGCCGGTGGCTGGGCCGTGCAACGCGGCGGCAAGCTTACGCAACCCGGTGACCAGACGCGCATCCGGTACGGGTCCCGTCCCACGGTGATACCGCAGGCCGCTCGCGAGACGGGCCTGCACGAGGGCATGCACAGGCAGGCGAACTGGCAGGCTCAGGGTGCTCAAGGTGACAACGGCACGTTAAGTGAGAAAGTACGCGACGAGATCAACGATCTGCGCAAGCAGATCGCCGGGTTGGCGTTGGAGCGCGATGTCCTCATGCGTTCCTTGGCGCTGTGGGCGAATGAGGCAAAGGGATAGTCGGCAAGCCTGGCCGCGGTGATCCGTGATGCTGCCAGGAACACGCCAAACATCCGTTCCCCGTGGGGCCCGGGTTCGACGAATGTGCTCTCAAAGATGCGCCGCTCCAACGCTCCTCAATCGGGACGCTGATTGACCTCGCAGCGCGATCACGACCCACTCGTAGTTCGGTCAGGGTCAGACTTTGAGGCCGGCCCTCGTGTCACCGAAGCAGTCTCACAACTTCCCACGGGCAAGCCATGTGCAAGCGTCCATCATTTGTCTTGAACTCGATGAGCATCGTGCCGATGTCGGTGATCGTGCCGACGTGCGTGTTCACTTGCACCATGTCCCCCATTTGAAATTCCACTCGCCCACTCCAAACCTGCTAAGTCATCGCCATCACGGGTGCTTGTTGCCACAGGTACGTCACGGCCATCCCCGTCCGTAGTCGAGTCGTGGGACGGCCAACTCGGCGCGGACATGCCAAGAAAGTTCACCTGTCCCATTGCGCCAATAGACCCTGTACCGAATCGCATCCGTGTCGACGATGGTGCCGACACCATGCCTTTTCTCCGCCCGCGACACAACCGAATCCCCGATCACCGGGTTGCGCGGATTACGCCCGACAATCATTACGCCCTGCCTCCTGATCGGTGTCTGATCTCGACGACGAACCAATGGCCTTGGCTGTCTACAACATCCCAGGAGTACGGCCCTCGCAACTGCGTGATGCCCAGCGTGTGGACCAAACGGCGGGCATCCGTCTCCGACCGTATATGGGCCACGCGCCGGCCATCACTAGTCGTGAGTATCCACATGGCTACGCCTACCAACGAGCGTGACTGGCAACTTCGTTGTTACCCAAAAAGAAGGCGGTCGTACCATCATTTTTCCTCCGTTGAATTATCTTGCCGATTTTTGTAACCGTGTGCTGCACTGGGTATTAGCGCCAGTTCGGCCGACCCGGGCGGGTGTCGGCTTGGGAGTTCGCTCGCATGCCATCGCATCCAGCGACGCGCTGTAATGGTGTGGCTGATAATCCGCAACGAAGACCGGCATCGCTTGGGGCATAGGCGCTTTAGCACGCCTGTCACGCGAGGGTTAGGCGAAAGCCGTGCGGAAACGCGACTTTGGGATGTGCTGTTTGGCGGCCGCAGTCGTGCACCGCCGGCAGCGGCCGTGACCCGCAAATCATCACACCGAGCCTCGGCACGTTGGTCACCCATCATCTCCGCGCCTCCTTGCTAACGGATTCGACGGAGATCTCGAAGCCAACACCAATCTGGTGACAACCCGGATTCCGCCGAGGCCCTCGCAGCTGACGCACCGCGCCACCCGAAAATCATTGTGCTTCGGTGAAACATCCGGTACATCGGTAAGCGATAAGTGTCATACCTACTGGCGGTACGTTCTGAGGCTCCCCCCAAACGGTGGACATCGAGATAGCGGGATGAATGGTCGCGCTGGAAGGATGTCACCATGTCCCCAACCCGCCGGTCTTTCACGACCAAATACAAGGTCGAGGCCGCGGCAGCCCGCAACGACGAACCGTTGACCCCGGCCGAGCGTACCGAGCTGGCGCGGCTGCGTAAGCAGGCCGTCGAGCAGGAGAAAGACATCGCGTTCCTGAAAAAAGCCTCGGCGTACTTTGCCGCCAGCCAACCGAAGTAGACCGGTTCGAGCTGATGGCCGCAGAGTGCGCGACCACCGCGACCACCGAAATGGCGCGACTACTGCAGGTGTCCACCTCCGGTTACTAAAAGCGTGTGAACCATTCGCTAACAACATAATTGACCGATCTCGGGCAACGGAAGGCCGACCTGACTGTGAAGATCATCGACCATCATCGCGACTCCGACGGAACCTACGGGTCGCCCTGGATTACCGCCGACCTGCGCTCGGCCGGTGAGAGGATCTCGGAGAAGACGGTCGCCAAGATCATGGCCGAGATCGGACGGGCCGGGATCAGCCCACGCACCTTCCAAGTGCGCGGGACTGTCAGGGACTGTCTCGCGAACGGTGTTTCCGGCGGCTTTCATCAGTAGGTTTCGGCTGCTGGGACTCGGCCTTCGAAGGTGATCGCGAGCGCATTGCGCCGACGTTGTGGAGATCTTCCCGAACCCGGCATCGTTCCTACGCCTGGCCACCGCCGTGGTCATCGAGGCTCACGACGAATGGCCGGTCACCCGCCGCCACACCAGTAGTCGAACAACTGCAAATCACCTAGCATTCACCACGACTCGTGGATCACGATGCGTGACTGCACGTCGATCCGAGTCCACCACGCTAAGGGGTGCTATCGCCCCCGGCCGGCCGGAGCTGAGCCGAGAAGCGACGGCTGTCGGCGCTAGCCGCCATCGGACCGCACAGCGAATCGCTCGCCCCACTTCAGCTGATCGCAGTTATAACCAAGCGAACCTCTTAGCCCACGACGCATCATTTGATCGACCTGCACTAGATGACCCCCGAGGCCGCGCAAGTCATCACCGCGGCCCCCGCGCCCACTCCGGGCTTTCAACACCCTGGGTCGCGACTGAGTCAAGCAGTTGCGTCGGTATGATACACACTGTATCGTGTGTCATTGATACACAGTGTATCGCGCCTGCTAAGAGCAAGAAGCGTTCGGAGGGAGACCCCGGCACCCTTGGAGAAACCTTTTCTGCAGGGAAGGCACGAGCCGATGGGCGGTTGGGTCCCGACATGAGCACCATCGGATCGCATCAAAGCTCGGTCGCCGATCCCTGTGTTGAGTTGGATCTGAGTGTGGTGCGCGCCCGAGGTACCGGCAAGCCACCTGGCTTGGGCGAAATGAAGGAGGCTCCAATATGCGTGATGACAGTAAGATCCCGCGCCTGTCTATCGGCATTGGGGATGGTGTTAACGCCATGTGTGCGATGCAGGCCGTTTCGTGGCAGACCGGCGACACCGTCATCACCGACACTCCGGCCTGCTCCTCGCGGTATCTGTCCAAGCTGGTGCAATATTTGAATGATGAGCTTGCCGACGAGAAGTTGGGGTTCTTGTCGGCAAGCGACAGCCCTGACCTTCTTGATTTTGCTTGGTTGACCGTCGGTACGGCGGATGCCGGCGATGATGTCGCGCACCGGTGGTTTGCCGAACTCTTAGACAATCCGCGTTGGGGTGTGGTCCGATTCCTCAGAGGGCGAGATCGCGAAACCTGCAAAGCAGTGGCGCAAGCCCACAGGATGGCCGCCGAGGGACGAGATATTCAGTGGGCCGGTGGTCACCCAGCGTTTACACCTCTCGGGAAGCGGACTCCGTTGCAGCATTTATCGATGTATGTCGTCGCGCGTGCGGCCGGGTCGGGGAAGTCGTTGGAAAGTGCAGCAGGGATGGCGTGCCACTGCAATTTCTACTACGCCAGTTCTAAAGCGGAGAGGGTTCGGTGGGTGCGGACCGCCATCGAATCTTGGCTGTCGTGGCAAAAGCAGAGGGTTCAGGATGAATCCTGTTGCGCGTAAGTTCTTTGAGGACAACCTGGACGCACGGGATTGGTATCACTCCCCAGCTATTCGCATCCCTCATCCAGAGATCTGGCGCGATCCTCTTTATACACCCGACCCTTGGCCTACCTTTGTTTCCGAGAAGCAAGCCTGAGGAAAATCCAAAATGGATCTGGTTCGCCGCTGAGTTTTGGCGACGCATTGTCGGACATAGTGCCAAGATCTGTGGATGGGGGGTGTTTCGTGTCGCGTGATCCGTGGTCTGTGACGACGTCAGCGCCACATAGCGCCCCTTGGCGTGGTGTACTTCGGATCGACGTGCAGTCACGCATCGTGATCAACGAGTCGTGATGAATGCTAGGTGATTTGGAGGCTACTGGTGTGGCGGCGGCTTGTTTGGCGGCGATCACGTGGCGAAGCTCAGCCATGGAGATATCGGATAAGTAGCGGCGGGTGACGTGCCATTCGTCGTGAGCCTCGATGACTACGGCGGTGGCCAGGCGTAGGAACGATGCCGGGTTCGGGAAGATCTCCACAACGTCGGCGCGGCGCTTGATCTCCTTGTTGAGCCGCTCGATCGCGTTGTTCGACCAGATCTTTGCCAAGGCGCCCGCGGGAACGCGGTGAACGCCAGCACGTCGGTTTTGGCCTCGCCCATCAAGGCGGCTACTTTCGGGAAACTGGCCGCTAGGGTCTCGGTGACGCGGTCCCATTGAGCGGCGACCTCCTCAGGGTCGGTGAGGGCGACGACCGTCTGTTGCCTCATGTCAAGATGCGCGCGTATCGGCGGCGCTTACCGGGGCTTTGGTCTTCGGTCCTGCGTCGCTGGTGGTGAGGGTGAGTAGCTGGGAGGTCAGTGCCTGGATCTGGCGTTGCACGGCAGCGGAATTGATGCCTGTGTAGGTCTGGGTCAGGATCGTCTTGTCATCGGCGCGACTTCCGCGCGGGCTTCGGCGCGGTGGTGCGGCGTGGTCGCGGTGTCGTGTTTCTTGCTGACCTTCGCACCGGTGCGCACCTTCGAGGTGAGTTTCTGCTGCGGGTAGAAGTAGTTTGTCAGTTTCGATTGCACCACCTAGATCTTGTTGAGCAGCAACAGTTCTGCCTTGGTGTACTAGCGGTGGTAGCCGACCACGGTGCGCACGATCGCCCAGTTCTTTTGCTCCACATGCGCACCGTCGTTGGAATTGCCGGGCCGGGATCGGGTGAACGTGATCTTGCGATCGGAACACCACGTGAGCAGGTGGTGATTGATGAACTCACTGCCGTTGTCCGAATCGACGCCGAGAATCGGGAACGGCATCACCGAAGCGATCTCGTCGAGCGCGGCGAGTACCCATTTGCGGGCCTTGTTGGGCACGCTGCGGTTCTCGGTCCAGCCGGTGGCGATGTCGGTGACAGTGAGCGTGCAGGCGCGCTCACCTGCGGCGGTGCCGCCGTCGTGGCCGACCGGGTCGATCTCGACGAACCCGGGCACCGCGTCGTCCCAGTCCGCCCAGGTGCGGATCGGGATCTACGACTGAGCAGCGAGCCCGGCTTGGTATGCGAGCGGCCCTTCAGCTCGTGCTTCTTGCGCTCAGGCGCCAGGCGCCGGTCGATGGTGGCTGCCGACATACCCGCCAGCAACATCGCGGTGTCCTCATCGATGTCGAGCTCATCGGACCGGCGCAGGATCGCCACCGGTTTGGGCAGGAACGGTGCGAGCCGTTTCCCGGCCGGCATGCCCAGCACCGCCCAGCAGAAGGTCAGCACCGCAATGACTTTCGATCCGTACTTCGGCTGGCGCGGGCGTCTGGGCTTGACCATCGTCGGACGCAGCGCGGCTTTGAGCGCCTTCCGCGCATGATTGCGATGCCACCCCGCGGTGGCGCACAACTCGTCGAGCATCCGGCCCTTGCCCACCCTGTCCGCTCGCGCGTAGCGGGTCGCGATCGTCTACGTCACAGCTTTGCGCTCGGCCAACGTCAACCCCATCGTCTGGGCCTATCCAGCGATCGATCCACCACCGGACAGGCGCGCCGTACGCGCGCATTTTTCGTGAGTCAACGCGAGGCCTGGTATTTCGCCGATACAGGCTGTATCGTCCTGGCTTGATACAGCCTGTATCGCCACGCGAAGGACGCCGTATGTCTGGTTACCGGTCGCCGTACTTGGGTGCCGAGCTTGATGTGTTGACGCGCAACCGCGAAGGTTTTCATGGTTGTAAGCCGCTGGAAAAGAGTGGTCAGCGTGCCAAAGGCACCGCCTGGGCGCTCGTCGGCGACCCGCGGACAGCCACCGCCAATTTGCTCGAGGTTGCCGCCGGAGGGCAAGGCTGTGTCCCGCTCCTGCGGAAGCTGAGGCAGGAGCGTCTGATGATCGCGGCGGGGTCGGCGCGGTGACGGAAATCAGGCTGGCTCATACCCTGCGCTACACCATGGAACGCCTCGAATTCGGCAAAACGCACATCCGAATTTCCGGCAGTCGGCCAGTGCGTGTCCCCAACCGCGGTGGCTGGGGCGAGTTCAGTCCGGGAAGGGCCGATGCACTGCGTCACTCGGTACCCCCGGACTGCGTTACCGATATGAGTTGGAAAGGGAGAGATGGCAGTAGTCGAGGATCCTCACTCGGGCGTCATGTGGGGTAAGAAGGGGCAGCAGTACCACCCCGCCGCCCCGAACACGGTAGACGGTGAAGCGGTCGACATGACCACCTCCCAGCAAATGCCCGGCCGCCGAGACGCTGACCGGGCATTTGCTGTGGTCTGGCCGTGCAGCACTGCCCTGAAGGCACCCCCGGCGATCTGGGCCCAGGGCTGGCGGCCGGTGGCCGTGCTGCCACCCAACCAGGCCGCCCTCGGGCTCGGCGATCCGCCCGACCCCGCCGGCTGGGACGTGATGATCACCGTACCCGCCGACGCTGCGGCTGTGGCCGCCGAGCTGGCGCGGGTGGGCGGGGTAAGCGCTGTGCTGGCCGGCGACGAGGTGGCCGTGCCGCTGGCCGAGGATGTAGCGCGGCGGCTCGGCCTGCCCGGCAACGATCCGGCCAGCTCATGGCGCCGGCGCGACAAGGGCCTGATGAGCGAGGCGTTGGCCGCCGCAGGTGTGTCCCGTCCGGCGACCGTGCGTGTCACCACCTTCGACGGGGCCCGGAGCACCGCGGATGCGATGGGCTGGCCGGTGGTGCTCAAGCCACCCGCGAGTGCTGCTGGGGACGGCTTCGCCCTGTGCCAGGATAGCGCCGAATTGGCCGCAGCGTGGCAGCGCACCTATCAGCAGCAAACCCTGCTCGGTGACCGCAATGACGCACTGATCATCCAAGAGTACCTGCCGGGCGGGCAATACGCGGTCAACACCGTCACCTGTCAGGGGCGCCATCTGGTGACCGACGCGTGGACGGAACGGCAACTGCTGCTGCCCGGTGGCGGTGTGGCCTTCGACCGCTTCGACCTGATCGGCCCCGCACACCCGATGTATGCCCGGCTGGCCGACTACACGCGGGCAGTGCTGGACGCGCTGGAGATCACGTGGGGGCCGGGGCACACCGAGGTCCGGCTTGACGCTGATGGGCAGCCGCAGCTGATCGATTGCGCCGCAAGGCTTCCCGGGGTCTTCTCGCAGCCGCTCTTAGCCGAAATGCTTGGGCTAAGCCAGCTCGAGGCCGCCGTGCTCACGGCGACCGATCCGGCCGCCCTGGCCGCCCGGCCCCAAGACCCCCTCCCGCACCGGGGCGCCTTGACCCAGCTGTTGCTGGTCGTCCCAGATGACGGCCTGGCCCTCGATGGCCGCGTGCTCGATCAGATGGCCGCAGTGCCCGGGGTTCGCGGGGCTTTCGGGCACGTCAGCGCAGGGCCCGCCCCGCGCACAACCGACCTGATCTCGACGGTCGGAGGCTTCGAGCTGCTAGGCCCGGCCGCGGTCGTGGAGAACGCGGCGCGAACCATCCGCGAGCTCGAGACGCGACTCTACCGGCACCGATTCCAGCTGACGCCACAGTGAGCATTGATACGGGGCGCGGGTGGCGACCCATGCTGGTGCTAGCAGGCGCGCAGGCGTGCGGACAGTCGGGCTCCTGGGCCGCCCTGTCCGCCGCGCTGCCTACAGCGCTGGCCCGCCCCGACCCGGCGATGTGGCTGTCGCTTCTGACCGCCGCGTGGGCCGCTCCGGCCGCACTGGTGCGGCTGTGCGGGGCGCCCATTGACCGGCGCGGGCCCCGGGTCATAGGGGCGGCATCGTGGGGGGTCGCGGCCCTTGCCGCAGCGTTGCCTCTCGTCGCCCATGTGGGCATGCCGGTCCTGGTGGTAGTACTAGCTGCAACCAGCTTGGCCGGTGGCTGCGGCAAGGCTGCGGGGGACACGGCTCCGTCTTGGTTGCCTGGATGTCCCGACCTTGCCCGGGCCGGGGCGTGGCTGTCCGTGGCGGCAGACCTCGCGGTGGGGGCGGGGGCCCTTGGCGCATCCAGCCTCACCACGATCGGCCCGCTGCCAGCCTGGGGCCTGGTTATTGCTCTCAGCGCTTCCGGGGCTGTGTTGAGCGCGGCCGTGCCCGCCGTCCCACCGCAGGACGAGGCTGCCGAGCGGGAAGTTGACGACTCGGCCGGGGTCGCCGCCGGGCGCCACGGCATCAGCATTGCGGCCGCGCTGGCAGCCACCGCCGGGATCTGGATTGGATACGGCTTGTTCACAATCCTCGAGCCGCTGTACGTGCAGCAGGTGCTGCATGCCACACTGCCGGTTTACGGCTGGCTACAGGCCGTGTTTGCACTGGCCGGTATCGTCACCGCTGCCGCCGCCTCCCACTGGCCCCAGCTGATTACCGGCCCGGGGGCCGTGCCGGTCGCTGCAGCGATCACGGCGGCCGGGGAGGCGCTGTACATCGGCACTAGCTCACTGGTGATCAGCGCCGCCGGGTCCGCCATCTTCGGTGTCGGGTCCGCGTTGTTCGGCCTGACCTGCCGCGCGGTGCTGGTTGCCGGCCCGCCGAGCAGGCACGGCCGGATCCTCAGCACCTGGCGGGCGATTCAGGCGGGGTGCGACATCGCGCCGGCCCTCGTTACTGGGCCCTTGGTCGGGGGCCTGGGGCTATCCACTGTGTTAGACCTCGCTCCCGCGCTCGGTGCCCTTACCGCCGTGGCCGTTCTGGCGGGTGGGCAGCGATCTCCGGCCCGCCCCACGGTATACCGGTCAATCGCGCCTCACCCGGCGCCCGCTGTCGGATCCCTCAGTCAGTTCCACGAATTGCCGGTTCGCATCACGACGGCTGAGAATCAGGGCCGCACCCCCACGCACAACCAGAATAACTCGACCGTGTCAGCCGGCTGGCTGATGGGGATTTTGCGATACAGCATGTATCGCTCGGAGGCGTGGCACCGAGTCGCCGCGCTCGGTGAGCGCGGTTTGCGCCGTGATGTTGCGCAATACGCGGGCGGCGACCAGGTGACCTTCGGCGTGGTAGGTAGTCAGCAGGCCTATCGGCAATATCCCGTTGAGCGCCCTGGCCGGTTTCCAGACCAGATCCGCCGCACCCTAAGCACTGGTGTTGCAGCCCTGCCCACGGATCGGGACATGCACGTATGCCGCGTTGCTGGCCAGCACCACGCGTCTATTTCGGCAGAAGGCCACCCGCTGAGTCACATTGGTGAACCGGGCAACCCAGGCTGCGTTGCGTATCCCGTTAATCCTGATCGACAAATACCGCCCTGGGAACGCGATACAAGGCGTCTTACGGATCAAAATGCGCTACGCACCGGCCAGACATGGCGTCCCCGGCAACTGGCGAGTGATGGCGAGTTAAGTAATTAGGGGCAAATGGAAATGGATTTTGCAGCGTTACCGCCGGAGATCAACTCCGGGAGGATGTATGCGGGGGCGGGGTCGGGTCCGATGTGGGCGGCCGCGACGGCCTGGGACCGCTTGGGGGTGGAATTGAGCTCGGCCGCGGCCTCGTATAGGTCAGTGGTGTCCGAATTGACTGGTGGACCGTGGCTGGGCCCGTCGTCGGCGTCGATGGCGGTTGCCGCCGCCCCCTACGCAGCATGGATGAGCATCACCGCCGAGCAGGCTCTGCAGACCGCTGATCAGGCCAGGTCGGCCGCGGCGGCCTACGAGGCGGCGTTTGCCGCGACGGTGCCGCCGCCGGTGATCGCGGAGAACCGGGCGCTGTTGATGTCCCTTGTAGCGACCAACATTTTCGGTCAGAACACCCCAGCCATCACGTCAACCGAGACGCAGTATGCCGAGATGTGGGCACAGGATGCGACGGCGATGTATCGCTATGCGGGTGAGTCGGCGGCCGCATCGACGTTGACGCACTTCGCCGAACCGCGGCAAAATACCGACCCGGCCGGGGTGGGCTTTCAGGCCGCCGCTGTTGGTCAGGCGACCGGCACATCGGCCGCTGCCGGCCAGCCCACCACTTTGTCGCAGCTCTTCTCCACGGTGCCCAGTCTGCTGCAAGGAATTGCGTCGGGCGACGTGACCGGATCAGTACCTGGGCTGGGGAACGCGCTGAACAACAGTACGGATTGGCTGAATTTCTTGAGTGGGCTGACGTTTGTTGCGAGTGGGGCCATGTTTGTCCTGCCCTCCCAAGCCTGGAACGCGTTGTCGGCCTCGACCGTGGGTGCGTCCGGTCCGGAACTGGGCGCCTCAGGTGCGGCGGCCCTGGCGGGCACCGACGCGCCAGGCGCACCAGGCCCGGGCAGTGCTGGAATCTCGGCGGGCGTGGGGCGCAGAGAAGTGTTGGCGGGCCTGGGCCGGGCGGAGTCGATCGGCGGGTTGTCGATCCCACGGAGCTGGGCCTGGGCGGCGCCGGCGATCACCCGCTCGGCTATGGCACTGCCGGAACCCACGCTGGTCGCGCTCCCACAAGCCGAGCTTGATGGATTGGGACCAGGGTTCGGCGGGATGCTGCCGGGAAGCCTCATGGCGGCAGCGGCAGGCGGTGGCGGCGCGGCGGGCGGCGGCTGGGCGGCGCAACGCGGCGGGGGGACGCGTACCCATTGCGGCTTCTCTCCCATGGTGAAACCGCCGGCGGCTTGGGAGGCGGGCCTGCACATGGGCACGCACGACCAGGCGATGTGGCCGAATCAGCGTGCTCAAGGTAGCGCGGGCTTGTTGAGCGCGACCCTACGTGACGAGATCTACGATCTGCGCAAGCAGATCGTAGAGTTGGCGATCGATCGTGACTTGCTCAAGCGTTCGCTAGCCCTCTGGGCGAGGGACTCGATGGAGCAGTGATCAAGCCTAACGTAATCGAGCGAGAAGTGGCCGCGAACCACGGTTGGGTCTGCACGGGTAACAGGGCGGCCCGCACTTCTCGGTTGTAGGTACGCCGTTAGGCGAGCCGAGCAATCACGGGCTGCATACCCCGTACATCCGGCCACGCAATCGGTTTGTTGGGGTACCGAGAGCACCGTCGAACGCACCTAGACACATTTCGGTCAGAGCGGCCCGCGAGATACTCTGCGACTGAATCCATTTCACGCAGGCTGCGCGAACGAACGCCAACCAGCCCTCGACGGCGATTTCGGTGGCGTAGCGAAGATATCCCTCGTCGACGAGTTCGTTGAGCAGTCGTTGGCCCACTACGTTGAGTTCCTCGGCGATGATCGCCTGGATCGCCGGGTCATCCGACAATGCGCCGCGGTTGACGGTGACTGCTTCGAAGGGATGATCGACAAAAGATTGGATGTGGGCCTCGAGTCCGGCGGCAAGCTGTTCTCCGAGAGAGAGCTGCGGATCAGGGCTGACATTGGCCAGCAACCGGTTGCTAGCGCGTTTGAACATTGCTACGAATAAGTCGCGCTTTTTCGGATAATAGTGATACAGCAAGCCTCTCGACACACCCGCGCGCGCGGCGATGTCCTCCATGAGGACATCTTCATATGGCTTGTCCGCGAACAATGCCGCTCCGATGTCGAGCAGTTGTTCGCGTCGTTGGTGCGGCTGTAACCGGCGACGTGTCACGTGCCGACCATAGTTGAGAACTATTACGGACGACAACCAGATGCGTTATTACACAACGTGTTCAATACGACTAAATGGTCAATCTATTACCGAGACCTCCACCATTGCATCTCCCCGATGGCCACGTCGGTGGCTCGCAACGTCGTGGCCTCCGCGCCAATCGCCCCACAGAGACGACCAGAAGTTCGGTGATGTCGCGGGTGGACATGCGCCGGACGTACAGCGGCAAATCAAGTGTCTTCAACCTGGCCCGAGCGGCGCTTGCGTTCTGGGTGCGATCCCGGGACGAAACGTGTCGCTGCGGTCGCGGCACCTCCCGCGCGACTGGCCCAACGGTGGGTCTGCACGGTTTTGTCATCATGACCGTTGCGGGACCCGCACGGCCCGTATCCCGCTGAATCGCGACTAGTCGCGATAGGAGATCCTCCCTGCGCGCAGCCGACGATACACACTGTATCAACACACATCCTTACTACACTGATGAGGTCGTTCGGCGTTATGCCGACAGCGTGCACATTCGTCGCGATCGACAGGCCAGGGCCACGGTCGAACCTCTGGCTGACACAAACACTTCCGCATCCCTGAAGGGCGTGGAGGTCGATGGACGGATGCGCCGCGCATTCGCGGCTCATGTGTCCGCACACGAGCCAGCGTCGAGCGCAACCTCAACGCGCCCAACTCGTGCGCGCTCTAACCGGAATCGCACGGTTTGTGCTGAGCGAGCGCGAAAGCTCAGTTCAGACCAGCAGCGTGGAGTTGGAACGCTGACAGCATCGCGTCGTTCTCCTCCGGTGTTCCAATGGAAATGCGTACACAATTCTCTATGCCGGGCAGGTCGCTTCGGTCGCGTATCTTGATGCCACATCTTTCCATCGTCTGCACAAGTGTCCGTGCATCATCGACCTCAACCAGCACAAAGTTGGCCGCGCTGGGGAAAACCTTGGTCACCGCGGGGCACATGGCAAGGGCGTGCGCAACCCTGGAACGTTCTTCAAGAACCGCGGCGATGTTTGCCTTCGCCTGGATCAGGCCTTCGGGGGACATGACTTGAGTCACTGCGTGAATCGCCGTTTGGGTCAATGGGTACGGCGTGAGCATGCGGCCCATGAGGCTGATCACACAGGGCTGTGCGATGGTGATTCCGAACCGCTCGCCAGCGAGACTGTATTGCTTGGACATCGATTTCAGAACGACGATGTTCGGTTGGCGCGCAATGGCCTCGGCCAACGATTCGGCACAAGAATAGTCCAGATAGACCTCGTCGACCACGATGATCGCTTTGCCAAACAATTTGTTTGCGATGCAGATGATGTCGTCACGATCGAGAAGATTGCCTGTGGGATTGTTCGGCGAACAGACGAACAAGATTTTCGCGTGCGGATAGGCCTCGTGCGCAGCAAGTACGGAGGGCACGTCAAGCTGGAATGTATCTGGCGTGAGCGGAACCTCGATGATGTCGGCTCCCTGGACCTGAGCGCACTGAAGATACATCGCGAAAGTCGGCGGCATATGCAGAATTGCGTCGTGCCCTTCGGTGCAGAACCCACGGACCAGCAAATCGATGGCCTCGACGGCGCCGCGGGTGAATAACAACCAATCACGGGGCACTCCATAAAAATTAGCGAAGGTGTCCAGCAGATCTTCCGGCTGTCCCTCCGCATACCGATTCAGCTCGAGTTGTCCTGGCCCTCCGGGGTACGGCGCGTATGGGCTTTCGTTCGCATCGAGACGTAATCGCAACGCGATCTGGCGTCCCTCGGTACGCGCAGAGCTGTACGGGGTCATTCGCATGATCGCCGGCCGCGCCAGCTTCATGATTTCGTCCATGAGCCTGATTCACCTTTCCGACCTATCCAAGCCTGCCTGGCTCGAGTTTGTGGAAGCGGTTGTCGCACTGGGGCACACGCTGTCGGTGCATGGTGACGGCGTGATATGGACGTCCATCCGAGTGGCCGGCAACACGTCCTCACCGTCGCGGGCCGTAACCTGACGAGGCACTCGCGACCGCCCATAGCTCTTTGCCCACCGGTCCGCATGTTTCGATCAGTCGCCCCGCAGGGGTTCCCACGAATTCTCGGTACCGGTTGTGCACCAGCGGCAGGGGCGCCATACCCGACGACGTCAGCGCGACACACTGTCCAGGACCGTCCGCGCCGGCCCGATGTCATCCGCCGTCCATCTCGACTGCCGCGGCGGACTTGGCCAGCCAGGGATCAGCTGACGACCCAGACATACCGCTAGCAGACGTCGCATCAAAGCGCCGGATAGCGAGGCGAGCGGGCCGTTGACGCGGCGGTCATAAGAAGGCTTCGACGTTGACGGCTCAACGACCACTAGCATCATCGACCTCCGAGCATCGTTTGCTCTTCCCCCGGGATATCGGGATCCGAACCCACTGACGATACACCGTGTATCGAAATCAGGATACGTAATGTATCGTCGGAGGGCTAGTGTGATTTGGCGATGAATCAGGGCGCAACGAAGTGGAACTGTCGGCGGTGTTCCCAGACTGATCGCATTCTGTAAGAGGCCATATTGCCGCGGTGAAGCCCGGAGGTCGAGTTGAGATCGGAGCCGATGAATCTGGTGCACATAGGGGGTTCACACCGAGATGCGATGCCGCCACGAAAATGTTGAAGCTTGTGCATTCCGCATTCAGGAAGGAACCTGCCGGCGCTCTCCCGCGCGGATCGTCGTTCCACGACGATGACCATGCATCCGTCAGCGGATGTAGTCATTGGCTTACGGTCGAAAAGGCAAAAGCCCTAACGGCATACCGCCATAGCTGCGCCCCAGTCCTGCTGCCCGCGGGGATGTGGGTTGGCCTAAGGAGTCGGCGATGAACGACACCGTGCGCCCACGTGAAGGATCGCAGTTTGGGCGCTATGACCTCAAGCGGATCCTCGGCCATGGCGGGATGGGCGAGGTATATGAGGCCGAGGACACGACCAACCAGCGGATGATTGCGTTGAAGGTGTTGCCGCCGGTGTTCAGCTACGATGCGGTGTTTTGCGCACGATTGCGGCGGCAAGTACACGTCGCCTGCGGGCTCGGGGAACCACATATCGTGCCTATACACGACAGCGGCGAGATAGATGGTCGGCAGTTTTTGGCCATGGAGTTGATAGCGGGCACCGACTTGTCTGATCTGCTAAAGCGGCTAGGCACGTTGCCCGCGCCGAGAGCGGTCGCCTTTGTGCGCCAGATCGCGTCGGCGTTGGACGCAACCCACGCCATCGGTGTCGTGCACGGCGACGTCAAGCCGACAAACATTCTGATCACCCCGGCTGATTTTGCGTATGCAGTCGATTTCGGCATCGCCAATGCAGCGCCTCCCAAGGGTGTGGTTCGCGTGATAGGAAGTGCCGTCGAGACATGGAAGTACATGGCACCAGAGCGATTCACCGCCTCCTCGGTAAGCAACAAACTCGACATCTATGCGTTGACTTGCGTTCTCCATGAGTGCTTGACCGGATCGCCGCCATATCGGGCCGACAGCGTTGGCGCATTGATCAGCGCGCACCTGATGGAGCCTGTCCCCCGGCCCAGCCGTTTGAAGCCCGCCCTCCCGCGTGCATTCGATGAAGTGATCGCCCAGGGCATGGCCAAAGACCCTTCGGAGCGCTACTCGAGCGCCGGTGAGCTAGCGCTAGCCGCCTACGAGGCGCTCAGCGCGCCGGACCAGGAGCGGGTAGCCTACATACTCAAGTCGAGCCAGGAGTCAGGTGGGACTGACGCCGAATTCCGATTGCCCCTCGCGTCGGGTGCGCCCTCCGCATCATCCGTGCCTGAGTCGCGCCAGTCGACTGACCTCCCGTATCCCAAGCCCGGTTCTTCAGAGTCACTGCCTGAACCTGCATCACCTGCGGGACCGGCCGGGACAATGGGAGCCCTTCCACGATTTGGTGTGGGTGACGCGAGTTGGACCAGCGAATTCGGCATGCTTGCAGCGGAATCCCGGCTGCCGTGGGCGAGAACCGAAAAGCGGACACGGTGGCTTGCACTCGGCGCTGCCGCCGTGGCCACTTTGATCACTCTGGGCGGCGTCACCATGTGGTTGCTCCGTCCATCGCGACACACACCCCCCATTTCCGCCACAGATAACGCCGCGTCGTCGCCAGCCCCGTGGACTGCCGAGTCTCAGGCTCGGCTGCTTAACCTGCTCCCTCGCGGCTACTTGTCAGGCGTATGCAAGCCGATCACTGAGCATAGAGACGCGCTGGCGGAGGTGTCCTGTGACCAGAACTCCGACGAGAACGGTCCGCCGTCGGCCACCTACATGCTATTTCCGGATGTGACCTCGCTTGGCAGTGCGTTCAATCGAATCATTCAGACTTCCACCATCATTGAGTGTCCAGGTCGAATCCAATCGCCCGGCCCGTGGCACCGCAACGCGACCCCCGAGAAGGTTAGTGGCCTGTTATTTTGCGGGTCCCAACAAGGAAATCCCTTGCTGGGGTGGACTGATGACGCCAAATTGCTGATCGCCGTGACCAGAGGGGAGTTACCGGGACCTGGTATCGACCAGCTGTATGCGTGGTGGATGTCTCACTCGTGAAGGCTGGACAAGGACGTCCCCACGCGGCGCGAGCCACTCACATATCGATGGCGTGAACGGCACGGACGCGCAGATATGCACGCAGAATTGAAAAGAGCGTCCTAGGCCGGCCGCGACCCGTTTCCCGCAAGGGGCCGCAGTGATACACTTAGTATCATCGGCGCAAGCAATGGACCGTTCATGGCGATAGACACGATGCAGGAGTGAACACCAGTGAAGATTGCTACCACCATGACTACCGTGTTTGCCACGGCCGCTACGGCCGTTAGCGCAGGAATCGTCGGTATCGCCAGCGCATCGACTGCTTCTGCCGACCAAGCCACTGACGCCAGCACGCATGGATTGGGTTCCCAAAGAACCTTGGTCAATGGTGACGTCGTCCAGGGATGGACCATCAGTGAACTCAAGCCGAGCACTGACGCCATCCCGTATCCGGTACAGGGCACTCTGTGGGAAGCCATCGCTTCCGACGAAGCTATTAAAGGTGATGTTATCCCGATCGTGCCAAATCTGGGCGCCCGCGCCCCGGGTGGCCAGCTGTATCGAGCGTTGTACCAGGTAGCGACACCTCAGGGTGTCAATCCAGCCACCCTAGCGCAAGGCCAAAAGACCACTGGCAAAGTCTATTTCGACGTCACTGCTGATAAGCCCGATGTTGTTGTGTATAACACGGGAGGCCAGGACTTGGCCTCCTGGGTGCAACCCGAACCATTGCGGTCTGGGTCGGGTGCTGGCACAACGACCGGTCCCGCGGGTAGGCCAGTGACGACGCCCGCAGCCGCAACGGCGCTGGCTCCCAAAGGTGTTCAGCAAATCCCTACAGATAGTGCTGGCGTGCCCGCCCCCACTCGAAGTCAAGCTGCACGCACTTCCGGTAGTCAAGGGACACCCATCCCGGCCAACAGCCCGGCGCCACCCGAGATCAGCCCAGCGCCACTGGCTCCCGCGCTAAACCCAGCACCACAAGCACCCGAGGCAAGCCCGGCACCACCCACACCCCCCGGCAGCCAAGGAGCACCCGCCGCCAACCCAACACCACCAACACCCGAGGCAAGCCCCACACCACCCACACCCCCCGGCAGCCAAGGAGCACCCGCCGCCAACCCAACGTCACCGGCCCAGCGTTCTCCAGCAGCTCCGGCTCCCGCGGGCAGCCACGGATTTCCCGATAGCCCAGCGACACCCGCTCCTTAAGGTTGATATGGCCCAGGTTCGCTTTGATCCGAGGACGCCGGCGTGGTGTAGAGACTTGACGAGTGGTCTCTTCGCCCACTTGTACATGGAGGATCCGGCCGATACGCGCGCTACCTGTCAAGCGAAGTAATCGATTGGCAGGCAAGACGATTCAATGAGGGCGCCCCTCTGCATAGTTAGCGCATACCGCTGGCGGATCGGAGGCAAATAGTCATGATACCTGCAACATACGGATGTGCCCGATGATGCGCCCGCGTGAGGATGGCTTTGTGTTCCGTCGACGGGGTGCGTATCGGTGTCGGGTTATGCGTCGATGTGCGCGCCATTCGAAACCTAGTTGCGTTGAGATACATCGAGCTCCTGCCCGGCTGCGTTGTGCCAGAGCTACAGTTTCCAAAGACATCGATTCCGCCACCCCGGTGGACGTTCACGGGCGGTGGTAGCAATGCCGGATTCAGCCACCGACGGGCATGTGCTGCAATGGTTTAACGAGAGGCAGGTTACCGATCTGTCGAGCTTGCGGGGCCCGCTGGTTGCTGAACGTGTGCCGCGTCTGCCGACGCTCGAGACATATTGCGTTCGCGCCGAGCTATACGACCTCGACAGTGTGTATAAGACGCGCATTGCCGCGCTCATGATGCGTTGCGGTATTCGCATGAAGTGTATCCGCGCGGCTATGTCTGAACCTATGGCGCGCGAAGGCATCGATTGGCGCTGCCGCCAGTGGGGGCTTTTGGCTAGTGTACGCAATGCTCAGACCCCGCCCCTCAGGTATGCGGGGAACGACGCGGCATTACCTCACTGCTGATCACCGCCGTTGCCTTCGTGGTCGCGGTGCTGTTGCCGTAGATGTAACGGTAGGTGGAGGGCGACCGCCATCGAATTGATCGCACCCTGGATATCTGGCTGCGCCCGGCGTCTGCACCCACGGGCCGGGATCGGTTCGATACCGACCACCCCGTCGGCCTCAACGGCATGCTCGGCGCTCCTTGATCGTGAAGCGTTCTAATGGCGGTCAACCCTTTCAGCGACCGCAGCGATTCCAGTCGCGTCCCTGATTCCGAACTAGGCTGTGCCAGTGGTCGGTTGATACGTTTTCGCAGCCGTCTTTTCATGATCGTTGGTCAGCGCCCCTGGGATGTTCAGCTTTGCGGTTTGATGGAGACGCAGCTACCGCGTTGGGGCCTTCGTCGTCGTCAAGGCCTCGTGCTGACTGTTGCCAGGTCGGTGGCGAGCTTACGCCAGGCGGCCAGTGCGGCTTCGATGTCGGATGCTTCGACGTCGCGGTGTGTGAGCATGCGTAGCCGGCCCGGTAGCACGGTCACCCGTATCCCTTCGGCGGCCAACCCGGCCATCCAGACGCTCGGCGGATGGCCGGTGCCGGTGATATCGACGAGTACGACATTGGTTGCGACGGTGGCGGGGTCGATGCTGCCGGGCAGGATTTCGGCTACGCCCTCGGCTAGTTGTCGCGCGTGGGTGTGATCGTCGGCGAGTCGCGCGGGTCCGTCGCGCAGTGCGATCAGCCCGGCTGCGGCCATGAATCCGGCCTTTCGCCAGGCGCCGCCGAAGGCGATTTTGAGTCGCCTTGCCTCGCGGATGAATTCAGCATCGCCGACCAGCACAGATCCTATCGGCGCACCGAGGCCTTTGGAAAGGCTGAGCATCAGCGCATCGGCGTGTGCGGCGTACTCGGCGATCGTTGCTCCAGTGACGGTGCACGCGTTGAACAGCCGCGCACCATCCAGGTAGAGCGGAAGCCGATGGCGGGCCGCGACTTCGGAGATCTCCGCCAGCTGTGGTGCAGGCATGGCGATACCGCCGGCGAGTTGATGGGTGTTCTCGACGGTAAGCAGGTCCACCACGCTGACGTCGTAGGGGTCAGCGGTCAGCGCCTGGTCCACCGCGGCCGCGGTGAGCAGGCCGTGCGCGGATGCGGGGATGCACCGGAAGGCGATGCCGGACAGTGCTGCTGCGGAGTGGATTTCCATACCGCACACGTGCGCGCTCTCCTGGCACGCGACGAAGTGCCCGGATCGGGCCCAGATGTGCAGGGCGATCTGGTTGCACAGCGTTCCGGTGGCCAGGAACAGCGCGGCCGATTTGCCAGTGAGTTCAGCGATGTGGTCCTGCAAGCGATTCACGGTCGGGTCGTCTCCGAACCAGTCGTCGCCGACCTCGGCGCTGGCCATCGCCCGGCGCATCGCCTCGGTCGGCGCAACGACGGTGTCCGAACTCAGGTCGATGACCTTGTCCGCCATGGGGTTGCCCTATTCTCGTGTGGTTCAGCGGAACAACTCGGCGAGCTCTTTCACACCTATTTCGATCAGGTGCTCGGCCACGTTAGCGAAGCTGAATCGCAGGGTATTGCGATGGTTTTCCGGATGCTGCGGGTAGAAGCCGCTGCCCGGTAGATAGGCGACGCCGCGTTCCAGCGCTTGCGGCAGCAACGCATCAGCATCGAACCGCGCAGCGGGGCCTTCGGCCCACAGGAACATGCCGCCGTCCGGCTCGGTCCAGCAGAAATCCGTGGGAAAGTGCGTCCGCAGCGCTTCGGCAAGCAGCCTCAGTCGGGTGGCGTACACCGCGACGATCCGGTCCCGATGCTCGGTCGCCGGTCCATCGAGGAATTCCGCCGCGATCGCCTGGCACAGCGTGGACGTCTGCATGTCGATGATCTGCTTGTGCGCCAACACCGGACCCATCAAGTCCGATGGGAGTGCCGCAACACCGATGCGTACCGCGGGCGCAAGGGTTTTCGATAGCGACGTCAGGTAGACGGTGTGTTCCGGCGCGAACGACCACAACGCGGGCTCCGGCTCGCCTCTATACCGCAGCTCGGCATAGACGTCGTCCTCCACGGCGAGCACACCGTGATGGCGCAACACCGCCCCAACCTCGGCGCGCCGCGCCGCCGGCATCGTCCGACCTGTCGGGTTCTGAAACGTGGGCAGCATATATACCAGCGCGGGCCGATACCGAACAATAGCTCCTTCCAAGGCATCCGGCAGTATCCCGTGCGCATCGCACGGCACACCCTGAACCACCGCGCCGTGACTGCCGAACGCCTTCAACGCCGGCCCGTACGTCGGCGTCTCCACCAACACCACATCGCCGGGATCGAGAACCGCCCTGCAGACGGCGTGCAGGACACCGGACCCGCCGGTCGCAATGTGCACTCGATCCGGCGCGGAGTCCACACCACGCCCGCGCAGCATCGGCAACAGCCGTTCAAGTAACGGCTCGAAGCCCCTCGTCATCCCGTACTGCAGCACGACCGGCCCGTACCGCGCTACCGCCGCCTCCACCAGCCGCGGCAGAAGTTCGGCCGGCAGCAGCGCGGTGTCCGGTGAGCCGACAGCGAACGAGATCACCTCCGGTCGGCCCGCCAATGCGGCAAAGATGTCGTCGATCGGCCCACTGCGCACCGCCCCGGCGCAGCGGCCGAGCTTATGCGTCAACACTTCGCCGGCCGATCGGAACACGCGATGCCGCGAACTCAAACCCGGCACTATCCGATGGGGCGTACTCGGCATGCAACCATTCCAGCAGCCCGGGCAGCCTGTCCTCGTACTCCGGGGTCAGCACCACATCGTCGTCGAACGCCGGATCGGTGCGCATCTCTACCGCCATCAGCGGCTCGGTCGCACTGAGGTTGACCGCCACATGCACGACGTTCTCCGGCACGTAGAGGAACTCCCCCGGCCCATGCATATGCGGCGTCAACTCCGGACCGACAAGCGTTACCGCTCGGCCGGAAATGCAGACCACCACGATCTCCGACCGCGCGTGATAGTGCGCCTTCGACCGCGCATTTGGCGGCATGTACACCATGCCCGCCGAAATCCCCTCTGCCCCACACGACCCCCGCGTGACACACGGCACCAGCCGCTGCCCCTGCTTACCCACCATCCCTACCGAGTCCCACGCACGAACGACCCGCGCCGACCTAGCAGCCGGCGGGCCCCCGCGATCGGGAACGTCATTCTGAACCAACGTATCGTCTAGGAACTCGGCAGGACGGGCAGCAGCCCTCCACCTTTCCTCGGAGGTCAGATGCAGCCCACCGCATGCAGATTGCCGTGTCGCCGTCATATCACTAACTCCTCTCCTGTCCTTCTGCTCAAAACCAATAATTTGGGCATGTCAGAGTGCCGCCGCGTCTGGCAGCAATTGCGCGAAACTAACGCCCCGCCTAGCTGGTTTGAGATAAGAGTGGCCGCGGTAGGCGCCGAAGTATTCGGACTCCGGTTTCAGCAGCCGCTGCGTCCGTTCTGTATCTCCTCCGCGTAGCATCTCCGCGACCAGGAATGCCAACTCCAGCGACTGCTGGGTGTTCAGCCGTGGATCGCACGCCGTCTCGTAGCGGCCGCCCAGGTCGTGGTCCGAAATGTCTTGCGCGCCACCCAAACACTCGGTGACGTTCTCGCCGGTGATCTCGACGTGGATGCCACCCGGATGCGTGCCCAGCGCGCGATGCACCTC
>NZ_JBVAXR010000028.1:0-71068 GCF_055419445.1 Mycobacterium sp. IDUB_19
TCAGCACAGCAGCCAGTCCTCCGACGATGCAGCGCTTCATGGTTTCCTCCCGCCGGGGTGGCGAATGTATTTACCCTAAAGCCGCCGCGGCTTCGCCCGCAGGGGCAACAAGGCGGCGGGCCCAGTCCGCAAGCCCGTCGGCGTTGAATTGGGGCTGGATTCCGGCGGTTCCGGCCAGGCCGGGCGAGCTGCTCAACGCGGCCAACCCGGGTGCGCTGGCGTAGGTGTAGGACACGGTGCCCGCGGCGTTGGTGAGGGTCGCGCCGGCGAGGCCGGCGACACCGGTGGCGGTGTCGTTCAGCGTGATGATGCCGGATTGGGGTCCGAGCGTGACGGAGCCGCCGAAGAGGGTTCCGATGCCGCCGATTAGCGGGTGCGCGGGGGTGAGAGTGACGGGCTGGAGGTCAACGGTGATGAGGCCACTGACCGGGACACCCCCCTCTAACCACCCCGTCGGGCCGCCGGCGCCGGCAAAAAAGGTGCTGCCGGGGTTGAGGATGATGGGGGTAGTGGCAACGACTTCGAAGGCGCTGCCGACGCCGGGGGTGGGTGACATGGTGACCGAGCCGGCGTCGACGACCATCTGTGTGTTGGTCCCGACGGAGATGATGCTGCCGGGCGGCACGTTGGCCGATGTTCCGGGCGGGATGGGCGGGTCGGTGTCGCCGACGGGCGTGTAGTCGATGGAATGGGCGGTGGTGTTGGTCGCCGCCTGTTGCACGACGGATTGGGTGCGCGCGCTGGTGAGGTTGCCCGCGTTCTGGGCCATCGAGCGGACCTGATCTTCCTGCCCGGCTTGGTTGGTGGTCTGCGGCGGCTCGTTGAACGACGTCAGGGTGCTGGCGGTCTCGGAGGCCCCGGCGTAGCCGTACATAGCGGCGGCGTCTTGTGTCCACATCTCCCCGTACTGGGCTTCGGTGGCCGCGATCGCCGGGGTGTTCTGCCCGAAAAAGTTGGTCGCGATCAGCGCCATCAGCTGTGCGCGGTTGGCCGCGATCACCGGTGGGGGCACTGTCATCGCGAACGCCGCCTCATAGGCCGCTGCCGCCGCATACGCCTGAGCCGAGGTTTGAGCGGCCTGCGCGGCGCCGGCGTGCAGCCACGCCACATACGGTGTGGCGGCGGCAGTCATCCGCATCGACGACGGCCCGAACCACGTCTGCCCGGCCAAACCCGAGATTTCCGAAAAGTAGCCGCTGGCAGCCGATTCCAGCTGAGCGGCGGTGGCATCCCAGGCCGCCGCGGCGGCCAGCATGGGACCCGACCCGGGACCGGCATACATGCGGGCGGAGTTGATCTCCGGCGGTAGCAACCCAAAGTCCATGGCGTCGTTGCCTTTCGTGGGCAGGCTAAGGCGCCGAAGCGCCGTTGAACCCCCGCCCGAAGAGGGTGACCTCGTAGGGAGTTTTAGCACGGCGGGACTCGGGTTTGGACGGTTTTGGCGCGCGCGGGCGACCGTGTCGGCCCGGGCCCCGACAGGTCAGAGCAGCGACGTGTCGACGGCGAGGCCGATGGCGCGCACGGTGCTGGCGAGGTGGGTCTGCACGGCCTGCAGCGCCCGCGGAAGATCGCCGTCGCGCAACGCCTCGGCGATGGCCAGGTGCTCGTGCTGAATCGTGGTCACCCGATCCGGTTCCCGCAGCGCCGATTCGCCGATCATCCGCATCTGCCGGTCGCGCAGCGACGAGTAGAAGCCGGACAAAATCGCGTTCCCCGACTCTTCCAGGGTGATGGCGTGGAAGAGTCGGTCGGCGTCCAGGAATCCCCGCCAGTCGTTCGCGGCCGCGGTGTCGCGCTGCCGTTGTAGCTCAACCGACAGCCGCTCGAACACCGTGGCACATGCGGCGGGACCGTGTCCGGCCACCTTGCGGGCTGCGTACTGCTCGAGCACCAGCCGGGCCTCGATGACCGCGCGGACCTCGTCCGGCGAAACCGGGACGACGAGAGCCCCGCGTTGCGGATACAGCCGAAGCAATCCCTCGGCCTCCATGCGCAGGAAGGCCTCGCGCACCGGCGTCCGCGACATGCCCAGCGCGGTGGCGATGTCGCCCTCGCTGATCAGTTCGCCGCCGGGAAACGCACCGGTGAGCACCTGCGTCTTCACATACTCAAGTGCCCGATCTTTGGCGGTGGCTGCCACGGCGCCCCTTCTTGTAGCTCAGTCGTATCTCAAGGGTGTCCATGACGCTACACCCCGGTCGCCCGCTTCTTGACGCTGAGATACAAGATAGATACGATTCAAACACAAGAGGCACTCAGCATGAAGGAGACTCGCAATGTCCACTGCGAACCCGGCCCAGTCAGTGGCCGTCAACCTGGACCCGACGATTCCCGCGCCGATGACCAACGTGGCCGAGTACGGATTCGAGGGCCGTTTCGCCGACTGGGCCGACGACGCCTGCTACTTCGAGTACTCCAAGGCCGCCAATCCGATCGGCTCTGGATATGCGCCGCAAGTTCCGATCACTCAGTTCGGACCCGACGTCTACCTCGATCAGCCGACCGGTGTGGTGCCGCTGGACCTGTCCACGGAGCTGGGCATCAAGACCGGCGCGGCGACCAGTCCCGCTCTGCTGGCCAACTTCGTGCGCATCCGCGCCGGTGAGCAGATCGACACCAGCCCGAACGCCACCTCGCAGCTGTACTACGTGCTCTTCGGGCACGGCTTCGCCGCGGTCAACGGCCAGCTGGTCAAGTGGGAGAAGGGTGACTTCCTGACCCTGCCCGCCGGTGCCCGCTCGGTGTTCTACGCCGACTCCGAGGCGGCCATGTACTGGGTGCATGACGAGCCGCTGCTGCGCTACCTGGGTGCCGAGGCGCGCGAGCCGCGATTCGCCGCGACCAAGTTCTGCCGCACGGACGCGGTGGCCAAGCTGGACGAGATCGCCTCCCGTCCCGGTGCCAACGACAAGAGCCGGGTGAGCGTGCTGCTGGCCAACCAGAACCAGGAGCAGACGCTGACCATCACCCACGTCCTGTGGGCCATGTTCGGCGTGCTGCCCCCCAACCAGGAGCAGCGCCCACACCGGCACCAGTCGGTCGCCTTGGATCTCATCCTCGACGCTCCGCCCAGCGGCTGCTACAGCTTGCTGGGTACTCGCCTCGACGAGCGCGGCGACATCGTCGACCCGATCAGGGTGGACTGGCAGGCCGGTGGCGCGTTCACCACGCCGCCGGGCATGTGGCACGCCCACTTCAACGAAACCGACCAGCCCGCCCACCTGATACCGGTTCAGGATGCGGGCCTGCAGACCCACCTACGCAGTCTCGACATCAAATTCACCCAGCGTCGCGACCTTGTTGCCGGCTGAAGTCGCTGGTTGAACCGGGCGCCGTGCGCCGTCAACAGTTGACGAATACTGTGGCTTGGCATGAAGTTGCCCGTGCTGGGCCCGGTGTCGCTCGCGGGCTTTCAGAATGGCTGGTTCTTCCTATTCCTGCTCGCCGTGCTGTTGGTGATAGGGGTCTACGTCGTCCAGCAATTCGCGCGACGCCGGCGCGTGCTGCGGTTCGCCAACATGGAAGTGCTGGAGCGTGTTGCCCCGGCTCGTCTGTCGAGGTGGCGGCATGTGCCGACGATCCTGCTTGCGGTGTCGTTGGTGCTGCTGACGACGGCCATGGCCGGGCCGACGACCAACGTCCGGATTCCGCTCAACCGCGCGGTGGTGATGCTGGTCATCGACGTCTCGGAGTCGATGGCCTCCACCGATGTGGCTCCGAACCGGCTGGCCGCCGCGCAGGAGGCCGGTAAGCAGTTCGCCGACGAGCTGACCCCGGCCATCAACCTCGGGCTGGTGGCATTCGCGGCCAACGCCACCCTGCTGGTTTCGCCGACGACCAACCGCGGGGCCGTCAAAGCCGCGATCGACGGCCTGCAGCCGGCGCCGAAAACCGCCACCGGGGAAGGGCTTTTCACCGCGCTGCAGGCAATCGCCACGGTCGGTGCGGTGATGGGCGGCGGGGACGGTCCGCCGCCGGCCCGCATCGTGCTGGAGTCCGACGGCGCCGAGAACGTGCCGTTGGACCCCAACGCTCCACAGGGAGCGTTCACCGCGGCGCGGGCGGCCAAAGACCAGGGCGTGCAGATCTCGACGATCTCCTTCGGCACGCCCGACGGCACCGTCGTCTATCAGGGCGCCACGATTCCGGTTCCGGTCGACGACCAGACCCTGCAGGAAATCTGCAAGATCACCGACGGCCAGTCGTTCCATGCCAACAGCCTGGATTCGCTCAAGGAGGTCTACTCGACGCTGCAGCGCCAGATCGGTTACGAGACCGTCAAGGGCGATGCGAGCCTGGCCTGGCTGCTGCTCGGTTCGGTCTTGATGGCCGGCGCCGTGCTGGCCGGCCTGTTCCTGAACCGCAGGCTGCCGGCCTGAGCGATCAGGTGGGCCGCTAAGTAGGCAGCCTGCGGTTGATCAGCAGCGCCAACACCGTGGCGATCAGGGCGGTGACCACACCGAGGCGCAGCCACCCGGCACCGCCGGGTCCCGCCACGGTGCGATACCCGATCTCGTTCTGGATGGCGTTGTAGTCCTTGTTGAGCTCGTCGAGATTGGCCGCGGTGTAGGACTGCCCCCCGGCCAGCTGCGCGATCTTCTTCATCTGGTCCGTCGAGACGGGGACATTCACCCGCACCCCGTCCAGGCTGATGTTTCCCTGCGGGGTGCCGAACGAGATCGTCGAGATGGGCACGCCCTGATCCTTGGCCAGGCGCGCGGCGGTGAAGACGCCGTCGTGCGGGTCACCGGGATCGGTCGGCCGGTTCTCACCGCCGTCGGACAGCAGCACGATGCGGGCCGGCGGCGGAGTGTCCCCGCCGGCCGTGTTGGTCGCATCGATCGCGTGCAACGCGGTGAAAATGGCTTCACCGGTCGCTGTGCCATCGCCGAACTGCAGCTTCTGCAGGGCATCGATGGTGGCCTGGTGCTGCGGGGTCGGCGGCACCAGCAGATAGGGCGTTCCCGCAAATCCGACGAGTCCGAGGTTGATGCCCGGCGTCAACGCAGCGGCGAACTTGCTGGCGGCTTGCTCGGCGGCCTTGAGCCGATTCGGTTCGACGTCGGTCGCCCGCATGGACTGCGACATGTCGATCACCAGCATGATGACGGCGCGGTTGCGCGGTATCCGCATGTCGTGCGTCGGGGTGGCCAGCGCGATGGTCAGCAGCGCCAGGCTGAGCACCGACACGGCTATCGGCAGGTGCCGCCACAACGACTGCGGCACCTCGACTTCGGTATAGCGGCGCAGGCGGCGCCGGCGCCGGGCCTGGACGAGGACATAGACGGCGAGCAGAGCCAGCGGAATCAGCCCGAACAGCAACAGGGCGGGACGTTGGAATCCGTACAGCGGCAGTGGGCCGATGACGGGAAGCGACATTCAGTTCACCTCCCCGTCGGGCCGCCGCTGACCTCCGGCGGACGCTGCCGCCAGTAAAGAGGAGACTCGGTGGCCCGTCAAACGCGCGCTATTGGCGCCCTATTCACGCCTGAGCCGCGAATCGACGAACTTTTCCAGGTCTTCCCATTCCCGCACCGCCGCCGAATACGGCGACGCGGGCTTGCCGACCGAGCCGGGCTCCAGCACGTAGGCCACCAGCTTGCCCAGCGGCTTGCCCGTTTCCAGGGCCTTGTCCACGGTGCTCTCCTCGGAGTAGTCACCGATATCGCGGAGCAGCTCGACGGCCAGGTCGAGTTGCTCACGATCCACGGCGTCGGGGCCGTCGGCGAAGTCGTCGGCGAGCCCGCTGAGCACATAGATGTTCTCGTCGGTGATCTCCACCGCCAGCGATCCGTCGGTCGCGGCGGTACGGATGTCGTCGTAGGTGCTCAGGTCGGACAGGTCGTGGTCGTGCTCGTCGGCCAAGTAGCGGGCCAACGAGCGCTCGGAGGTGAACACGCTGATCCGTCCGTTGCGGCCCAGGAAGATGGGGCGATCGTCCAGGTAGCAGCGCAGCGTGTAGAACGTGCCCGAACTCGTCATGATGCGGACCGGGTCGATACCCACCTGCAGCCAGAAGTCCTCGTCGCCGCCGAGCACGGCGGTGTCGCCGGGCGCGCGTACCTCCACCTCGTCTTCCTCCTCGGCCTCCTCGGCCTCGTCCTCATCGTCGTCCGCGGCTTCGTCGGCGTCTTCGGTCGCTTCGTCGGCGGCCTCGGTGTCGTCGTCGGCTTCCTGTTCGTCTTCTTCGGGTTCTTCACGTTCTTCGGCCAGTTCGTCAGCGGCCTTCTCCGAGGCCGCCGCATCGACCTCGGGAGTGCTGATGATGTCGTCGATCGCGGACAGCACATCGTCCCAGCTGCGCCCGATGATCTCGGCGATCGAATTCCAGCGTTTGGCGCCCGCCTTGCCGGTGAAGTGGTCGATCCCGCCGGATACCGTGCCCAGGCTCGGGTTGCCGTTGAAGAATTTCGACACCGCCGCCAGCTCGCACACCGATCCGATGGACGACACGATCGCCAGTGCGCCGGCCAGCGCGGTCACCGACTCTTCGGTCGGCTTCTCGGCCACCAGCTCCTCCACGGCGACCAGGTCGAACTGCTTGTCCTGCGCGGGATCGAAACCGTGTGCGTGGGCCGTGGTCAGGTCTTTCCACGCCGGGTGGTCGACCAGGTCGTTGTCGGTGTCGGAGCGCACGAACGCGACGAGATCGGCAACGGTCTCGAACGCGAACAGGTCGTCGTCGCGGCCCAGGAACGCCTCCCACTCGTCGCCTGAGTCGCGCCAGCGCGGTGCCCACACGGTGTAGCGGTCACCGTCGGACAGGCTCAGACGGATGGGGACAAGGTCAGCAGCCATGCGGCACAGAATAGCGACGACCCACCAGCGTGCCGGGTCCGGTGCCGGGCCAGTAGGCCTATCCCGCCCAAATGCTGGCGATCGCGGGAGCGTTGGCCGCGTTGCCGGTCTTGGGTAGCCCGTACATCTGCTCGATGGTGGACAGCAGGTTGTAGTGGCTCATCTGCTCGCTGTAGGTGCCCGGCTGCACGTGCGCGCCGTAGATGATCGTCGGGATCTGGTTGCCACCGCCTTGCGAAGCGGATCCGTCGTCCTCATCCCAGGTCACGATCAGCAGGCTGTTCTTGGCCACCGCCCAGTTCGCGTATCCGGACATCTGCCGATTCAGCCAGGCGTCGCCCTGCGCGATGGAGCCGTCGTGCATGTTGTTGTCGTTGTTCGGAATGACGAACGAAACCGTCGGCAGGCTGGCGAAATTTCCCTGTGGAAACGCGGAGAACGGCACCGAACTCGTCGGCGGCACATTGGTGAAATTGGCCCACGGCGCATGCTTGCGCGCGTACTTGCCCGAGCTGCACACGGGGGAGCCGACGGCGGGCAGGTCCTCGGCGTAGCCGATGAACGTGTAGCGGGCGCCCAGTAATTCAGAAGCCATGTTGGGTGCGTTGCCGGTGTTGATCGGGCACGAGTCCCTCGTCACGCCAAATGTGTTGCCGGCGAACAGCGCCAAATAGTTCGGTTCGCTGGGATGTGTCTCGGCAAACGACTGGACCATGTTGGCGCCATGGGAGGCAAGGGCGTTGATGAACGGATTCTGCGGGCTGCCGATGATGTGGCCCTCAGAACGGTTCTCTTCCACCACAATTACGACGTGCGCGGGCCGGGGCAGCGCGGCCGCGGCGACCACGCGAGGAGCCAGCGGGGTGGCCGCCAGCCACGTCAGCGCCACCACGCCGACCAAGACGAGGGCGCGACACGCCCAGCTGATCAGCCTTCTGGGACTTTGAATCTCGCGAAACACCCGGGGAGCATATGAGCGGATGCGTGCGACGGACGGCAGGCGCGCGTGCGCGTCAGCAGTACTTTAGGCAACCGAAGTCGGATTGTTATATACCCTCGAACGCATGAAGGTGCGCGTGATCGATCACCCGTTGGCCGCGGCCCGGCTGACGGCGCTGCGCGACGAACGCACCGACGCCGCCGGCTTTCGCGCCGCGCTGCGCGAGCTGACGCTGGTGCTGGTCTACGAGGCCACCCGGGACGCGGCCAGCGAGCCGGTCAGGATCCGGACGCCACTGGCCGAGACATTCGGCAGCCGATTGGTCAATCCGCCGCTGCTGGTTCCGGTTTTGCGGGCCGGGCTGGGAATGATCGACGAGGCGCATGCCGCGATCCCGGAGGCCGAGGTGGGATTCGTCGGTCTTGCTCGCGACGAGGCGACCCATCTGCCGTTCCCGTATATGGAGGCACTGCCCAAGAAGCTCAAGGGCCGGCCGGTCATGGTGCTCGACCCGATGCTGGCCACCGGCGGGTCGATGACGTACACGATCGAACTGCTGCAGCGCCGCGGCGCAACGGATATCAGCGTGCTGTGCGTGGTGGCCGCGCCGGAAGGCCTTGCGGCGGTGGAGAAAGTAGCGCCGAAGGCGCGAGTGTTCACCGCGGCGGTGGACGAGGGACTCAACGAGTCGGCGTTCATCGTGCCGGGTCTCGGCGACGCGGGGGACCGCCAGTTCGGGCCCCGCATTTTCACCAGCGTTCCACCGCAGCGACCAACTCCGCGCGCAGCGCGGCGGCATAAGTCCGAGAAGAAGTCAGGTCGTCGGAAGCCGCGCAGCGAATCTCCAAGTAGCACTTGAGCTTCGGCTCGGTCCCGGAAGTCCGCGCCACCACCCTGATCGAGGTGTCGTCGTCGCCGCCGGTGAAGATCAATGCGTCGGTGACATCTGTCATGGTCGCCGTGAACCCGGCCAGTTGGCCCGGTGGGGAGGTTCGCAACCGCTGCATGAGTTCGGTGGCCTCGGCGGTGTCGGCGACCCGGCGCGAGACCGCCGCAACGTCGTGTACGCCGTATCGGCGGGCCAGTTCGTCGAGCACGTCAGGCACCGAACGGCCCTGCTGTTGCAGTGCGGCGACCATGTCGCACACCAGCACCGCGGCGCTGATGCCGTCCTTGTCGCGCACCGCGGCCGCGTCGACGCAGTGGCCGATCGCTTCCTCGTAGGCGTAGACCAATGTGGCGCCGGGCACCTTCGAATCGGCGCGTGCCAGCCACTTGAAGCCGGTGCGGGTCTCGACGTGGATCGCGCCATAGTGGGCAGCGATTTCTGCCAGCATGGCCGAGGACACCAAGGTACTGGCGACCACTGCGGTGTCCGGCCGCTCGTGAGACAGAATGTAATCGCCTAGCAGCCAACCGGTTTCGTCGCCTGACAGCATCCGCCATCCCGCAGCGGTGGGTATGCCCACCGCGCAGCGGTCGGCGTCGGGGTCCAGGGCGATCGCGACGTCGGCGTCGATCTCGGCGGCCAGGGCCAGTAGCGCGTCGGCGGCGCCGGGCTCCTCGGGGTTCGGGAACGCGACGGTGGGGAAATCGGGGTCCGGCGCGAACTGGGCGCCGACGGTGTGCACCTGTTCGAAGCCGGCGCGGTGCAGCGTCTCGACGGCCACCGCGCCGCCGACGCCGTGCAGCGGTGTCAGCGCGACTCGCACCGGACCGGTGGCGCGCCGCACCCCGGCCGCCCGCCGGATGTAGCGCTCGACCAGGTCTGTGTTTGCGGGTGTTACCGGTTTGCGGGCAATCTGATCGGCGGGAGGCGCTGTCGCCATTGCGGTTTCGATCTGTGTGTCGGTGGGGGAGATGATTTGGATGCCGCCGTCGAAGTACACCTTGTAGCCGTTGTCGGTCGGTGGATTGTGCGAGGCCGTGATCTGGATCCCGGCGCTGGCGCCGGTGTGACGCACCGCGTAAGCGACCACCGGCGTGGGCACCGGGCCGGGCAGCAGCAGCACCGAAAAGCCCTCGGCAGCAAGCACTTCCGCGGTCACCGTGGCGAAGATCGCCGAGCCGTGCCGGGCGTCACGCCCGACGATCACCTGCGAGGAGGCCAGGCCGCGATCCGTAAGCACCTGCGCCACTGCCCAAGTGACACGCGATACCACCGCGACGTTCATGCCGTCCGGACCGTCGCGCACCGGGCCGCGCAATCCAGCGGTGCCGAACCGCAGTGGTTGTGTCACGAGGCCATTCTGCTAGATCCGGGCGATGACGTCGGCCAGAAGTGCGCCGATCCGGGATGCCGACGCGGCCCCGGCCGCCACCACCTCGGCATGGCTCAGCG
Organism: Mycobacterium sp. IDUB_19; assembly: GCF_055419445.1. Classification (NCBI taxonomy): domain Bacteria; kingdom Bacillati; phylum Actinomycetota; class Actinomycetes; order Mycobacteriales; family Mycobacteriaceae; genus Mycobacterium; species Mycobacterium sp. IDUB_19. The sequence continues at coordinate 10,080 of NZ_JBVAXR010000028.1, forward strand.
GGGCGCCGCTGATACCGGCCGCCAGGTTGGTCACCAGGGAAATGCCCAGCACCTCGGCGCCGGCCGCGCGCGCCGCGATCGTTTCATGCACCGTCGACATGCCGACCAGGTCGGCGCCCAGCGTCTGCAGCATCCGGATTTCGGCCGGCGTTTCGTAGTGCGGCCCTGGCAGGCCGGCGTACACGCCCTCGGTCAGTTCGGGGTCGGCCTCGCGGGCGAGCCGGCGCAGCCGCGGCGCGTAGGCATCGGTCAGATCTACGAACTGCGCGCCGACCAATGGCGATCGCGCGGTCAGGTTCAGGTGGTCGCTGATCAGCACGGGCGCACCGACCCGCATGTCGGCGCGCAATCCGCCGGCCGCGTTGGTCAGCACGACGATGCCGGCCCCGGCCGCGCAGGCCGCCCGGACCGGGTGGACGACGTGGCTCAGGTCAAGGCCCTCATAGGCGTGCACCCGCCCGGCCAGCACCAGCACCCGGTGCTCACCGATGCGCACCGACAACAGCTCACCCGGATGGCCGGCCGCGCGTGGCGGTGTGAAGCCGGGAATTTCGGCCTGGGGCAGCACGACGTCAGCCGAGCCCAGCTCCGCGAGCGCCGGCGACCATCCCGAGCCGAGCACGATCGCGATGTCGTGCTCGTCGACCCCGGTGCGCTCGCGGATGGAATTTGCCGCGCGCCGCGCGAGTTGAAGGTTCTCGGATGCAACGTCGGTCACACTGCGCGAGCTTAGCTTCGCTATATATGTCAGGATCTTTCGCATGAGCTTTGGTAGGTGGCCGGTTGTCGGGGTGGTCGTTGCTGTCGCGGTCTCGGTGGCCGCGCTCGTCGGTGGCCCGGCACCGAGGGCGGGGGCCGACTGTCCCAATGTCCAACTGGTGTTCGCGCGCGGTACCGCCGAGCCGCCCGGCCTGGGCGCGGTCGGCGATGCGCTGTTCGCCGCGCTGCAGCCCGCGCTGGGCTCGCGCAGGTTCGACAATTACGCGGTGAATTATCCGGCCAGCTACAACTTCCTGACCACCGGCGACGGCGCCAATGACGCACGGGATCACATCGCGGCGATGGTCGACCAGTGCCCGGGAACGCGGCTGATCCTCGGCGGCTTCTCGCAGGGCGCGGCCGCGGTCTCGATGCTGGCCGGGGTGCCACCGCTGGGCAACACGATCGGCAACTTCGGATCGGCTGCCCCGCTGGATCCCGGGCTGGCCGGCAAGATCGCGGCCGTCGCGGTGTTCGGCAATCCCGGCAACCGCTTCAACACGCCGCTGTCGACGACGGGTCTGTTCGCCGGCCGCGCGATCGACCTGTGCAGCCCCGGCGACCCGGTCTGCGTCGTCGGCGGTCGCGACCGGGAAGCCCACCACGACTACTCGGTGCCGCCCTACCCAGGTCAAGCCGCGGGATTTATCGCCGGGCTGGTGTAGCGGTCGCTGGCCAGGGCTCGGTGAGATACTGCGAAGATGGCCACAAACACCGCATTGGACAGCGTCGAGGACGCAGTGCGGCGTCGTGGCGTCGATCTGGTCGAGCTGTCGCACGCAATACACGCCGAGCCCGAGCTGGCCTTCGCCGAGCATCGTAGCTGCGCGAAAACGCAGGCACTGGTCGCCGAGCGTGGCTTCGAGGTCACCCCGGCCGCGGGCGGTCTGGACACCGCTTTCCGCGCCGACTTCGGCAGCGGACCGCTGGTGATCGGGGTCTGCGCCGAGTACGACGCCCTGCCCGGGATCGGGCATGCCTGCGGCCACAACATCATCGCGGCGTCGGCGGTCGGAACCGCGCTGGCACTCGCCGAGGTGGCCGATGAGCTGGGACTGACCGTGGCCCTGATCGGTACCCCCGCCGAGGAGTCCGGTGGCGGCAAGGCGCTGCTGCTGGAGGCCGGGACCTTCGACGACGTCGGCGCCGCCGTGATGCTGCATCCCGGACCGACCGACATCGCGGCCGCTCGCTCGCTGGCGTTGTCGGAAGTGATCGTCGACTACCGCGGCAAGGAATCGCATGCCGCCGTCGCCCCGTATCTGGGCGTCAACGCCGCCGACGCGGTCACCGTCGCGCAGGTCGCCATCGGCTTGTTCCGGCAGCAACTGGCGCCCGGGCAGCTGGTGCACGGGATCGTCACCAACGGCGGGCAGGCGGTCAACGTCATCCCCGGGCACGCGACGCTGCAGTACGCGATGCGCGCGCTTGAGGTCGATTCGCTGCGAGAGCTGGAGGGCCGGATGTTCGCGTGCTTTGCCGCGGGCGCACTGGGTACCGGCTGCGAATACGAAATCACCACGCCGTCACCGGGATACGCGGAGCTGCGGCCGGACGAATGGCTGGCCGAAGTGTGCCGGCAGGAGATGCGCCGACTCGGGCGTGAGCCGGTGGCGCCCGAGTACGAGAAGGCGCTGCCGATGGGCAGCACCGATATGGGCAACGTCACGCACGTGCTGCCGGGCATCCACCCGGTGATCGGTGTCGACGCCGGCGGCGCCACGGTGCATCAGCGCGCATTCGCCGCAGCCGCCGCCGGACCGAGCGCCGACCGCGCGGTGGTCGAGGGCGCGGTGATGCTGGCACGCACGGTGGTCCAGCTCGCCCAGGACAGCGCCGAACGGGACCGGGTACTGGCCGGGGTCCAACGTCGGGCCGGCAGATGAGCCTGATCGACACGGCCGAATCGTGGCTGGCCGCCCACTACGACGACATGATCGAGTGGCGTCGGCACATCCACCGCTATCCGGAGTTGGGCCGTCAGGAATACGCCACCACGCAGTTCGTCGCCGAGCGGCTGGCCGATGCGGGACTGAACCCCAAGGTGCTGCCCGGCGGTACCGGGCTGACCTGTGATTTCGGCCCCGAACACCAGCCCAGGATCGCGCTACGGGCCGACATGGACGCGCTGCCGATGGCCGAGCGGACGGGCGCACCCTATGCCTCGACGATGCCTAACGTGGCGCACGCCTGCGGCCACGATGCGCACACCGCGATCCTGCTGGGCACCGCACAGGTGCTGGCGTCGGTGCCCGAACTGCCGGTCGGGGTGCGGCTGATCTTTCAGGCCGCCGAGGAGCTGATGCCGGGCGGCGCGATCGACGCCATTGCCGCCGGAGCGCTGACCGGGGTGTCCCGGATCTTCGCCCTGCATTGCGATCCGCGGCTGGAGGTCGGCAAGGTCGCGGTCCGGCAGGGCCCGATCACGTCGGCGGCCGACCACATTCACATCACGCTGCATTCGCCGGGCGGGCACACCTCGCGGCCGCACCTGACCGCCGACCTGGTCTACGGCCTCGGCACGCTGATCACCGGGGTGCCCGGGGTGCTGTCCCGGCGCCTTGACCCACGCAACGGCACCGTCCTGGTGTGGGGTGCGGTCAACGCCGGCGTAGCCGCCAACGCCATCCCGCAGAGCGGCCAGCTGTCCGGCACCGTGCGCTCCGCCAGCCGGCACACCTGGCTCGAGCTCGAGGAGATCATTCGTCAGGCCGTGGATTCGCTGCTGTCGCCGCTGGGCATCGAACACACGATGCAGTACCGGCGCGGCGTGCCCCCGGTGGTCAACGAGGAGGTCTCGACCCGCATCCTCACGCACGCGATCGAGGGGGTGGGCCCCGATGCGCTGGCCGACACAAGGCAGTCCGGCGGCGGCGAGGACTTCTCCTGGTATCTGGAGGAGGTCCCCGGCGCGATGGCGCGATTGGGTGTGTGGCCCGGCGAGGGCCCGCAGCTGGACCTGCACCAGCCGAATTTCGATCTCGACGAGCGCGCGCTGGGGGTCGGACTGCGGGTGATGGTCAACATCATCGAGCAGGCGGCCGCCTTCTCCGACACTTAGGCGGTAGTCCCGGGGCCGACGTTGCTGGCCGGTCGCGTCCGCAGGTCGTGCACGTATTCTCCTGGCGCGCCGGCGATTTCGGCGGCATCGGCCATCACGCCCAGGTACCGGGCCGACGGCAGTCCGCCCTCCCAGGCGTCGAGCACGTAGAGCCACGCCAGCACCGGGTCGGTGGTGGTGTCCGAGGACAGGCGCTCCACTCGGCATCTGATCTTCTTGTGGATGCCGAACTCGGAGCCCTCCCAACTGTCCAGGCTCATCTCGTCGGCCGACGTCATGTCGTAGAGCACGACGAACACCTTGGAATCGGGATCCTCGACGACGGTGGCCAGGGCCCCCTCCCAGCTGATGTCTTCGCCGCCGAAGGTCAGCCGCCACCCGTGTAACCAGCCGGTTCCGGCCATCGGGGAGTGGGGTGCACGCTTCTGCATCTGCTCGGGATGCATGTTCGAGCCGTAGGCGGCGTAGAGCGGCACGGGTGAAAGCTTAAACGGCCGACGCGCGCTCGGTATTCATCCGGCGGTTCCGATTGTCCTTGGATAGGTTAGGGCTGTGGTGACCCGCATCGTGATCCTCGGTGGAGGTCCGGCCGGTTACGAAGCCGCGCTCGTGGCCGCCACCTCACACCCCGATACCACCGACGTCACCGTCATCGACTCCGAAGGCATCGGCGGGGCGGCGGTGCTGGACGACTGCGTGCCGTCCAAAACGTTCATCGCCTCGACCTGGCTGCGCACCGAACTGCGCCGCGCGCCGCGGCTGGGCTTCGACATCGACATCGACGACGCCAAAATCTCGCTGCCGCGGATCCACAAACGGGTCAGGGCGCTGGCCGCCGAGCAGTCGGCCGATATCACCGCACAGCTGCTCGCCGAGGGTGTGCGTGTGGTCGCCGGACGGGGCGAACTCTGCGACTCCGCCCCCGGCCTGGCCCGGCACCGCATCAAGGCGACCGCCGCGGACGGCACGGTCACCGAGCACGACGCCGACGTCGTGCTGATCGCCACCGGCGCCAGCCCGCGGGTGCTGCCGTCGGCCCAGCCCGACGGCGAGCGCATCCTGACCTGGCGCCAGCTCTACGACCTGCAGTCGCTGCCCGAGCACCTGATCGTGGTGGGGTCGGGCGTCACCGGCGCCGAGTTCGTCCACGCCTACACCGAGCTCGGTGTGCCCGTGACCGTGGTCGCCAGCCGCGACCGGGTGCTGCCCTACGAGGACGCCGACGCCGCGCTGGTCCTGGAAGAGGCCTTCGCCGAGCGCGGCGTCGAGCTGGTCAAGAACGCCCGCGCGCAATCGGTCACCCGCACGCCCGACGGCGTCCTGGTCACTCTTGCCGACGGCCGCACCGTCGAGGGCAGCCACGCCCTGATGACCATCGGATCGGTGCCCAACACCGGCGGCCTCGGCCTGGAACGCGTCGGCATCGAGGTGGGGCGCGGCGGCTACCTGACCGTCGACCGGGTGTCGCGGACCTCAGTCGCCGGCATCTACGCCGCCGGCGACTGCACCGGCCTGCTGCTGTTGGCGTCGGTCGCCGCCATGCAAGGCCGGATCGCGATGTATCACGCGCTGGGCGAGGGCGTCAGCCCGATCCGGTTGCGCACCGTCGCCGCGACCGTGTTCACCCGGCCCGAGATCGCCGCCGTCGGGGTGCCGCAAACGATGATCGACGACGGCTCGGTGCCCGCCCGGACCATCACGTTGCCGTTGCGGACCAACGCGCGCGCCAAGATGTCCGGGTTGCAGCAGGGCTTCGTCAAGGTCTTCTGCCGCAAGTCCACCGGCGTGGTGATCGGCGGCGTGGTGGTGGCGCCGATCGCCTCCGAGCTGATCCTGCCGATCGCCGTGGCCGTGCAAAACCGCATCACCGTCAACGAGCTGGCGCAGACGCTGGCCGTCTACCCGTCGTTGTCCGGTTCGATTACCGAGGCCGCCCGTCGGCTGATGGCACACGACGATCTGGATTGACAGCAGACCCGGAAGCGACCGACGAACTAGCCTTGGTGGAGCACCCCTACTGACGAGTAACCGACAGGAGTCCGTTCCCGTGAGTGACCCGTTGTCCATGTTGGGCCCGCAGCATCGCGCGCAGGCCTGGGAGCGACTCGGCGCCGAGCAGTTCGACGTCGTCGTCATCGGCGGCGGGGTGGTGGGCTCCGGGTGCGCGCTGGATGCCGCCACCCGTGGGCTCAAGGTCGCGTTGGTCGAGGCGCGTGACTTCGCCTCGGGGACGTCGAGTCGCTCGTCGAAGATGTTCCACGGCGGGCTGCGCTACCTCGAGCAGCTGGAGTTCGGTCTGGTACGCGAGGCGCTGCACGAGCGCGAGCTGTCGCTGACCAGGTTGGCGCCACATCTGGTCAAGCCGCTGCCGTTCCTGTTCCCGCTGACGCATCGCTGGTGGGAGCGTCCCTACATCGCGGCGGGCATCTTCCTCTACGACAGCCTCGGCGGCGCGAAATCGGTTCCCGCGCAAAAGCACTTGACGCGCGCCGGCGCGTTGCGGTTGAGCCCGGGGCTCAAGCGCAGCTCGCTGATCGGTGGGATCCGCTACTACGACACCGTCGTCGACGACGCCAGACACACGATGACGGTCGCGCGCACCGCCGCGCATTACGGCGCTGTCGTGCGGTGCTCCACCCAGGCGGTCGCGTTGCTGCGCGAGGGCGACCGGGTGATCGGGGTGCGCGTCCGCGATTCCGAGGACGGCTCGGTCACCGAGGTTCGCGGTCACGTCGTGGTCAACGCGACGGGGGTGTGGACCGACGAGATCCAGGCCCTGTCCAAGCAGCGCGGGCGATTTCAGGTGCGCGCGTCCAAGGGTGTGCACGTGGTGGTGCCGCGGGACCGCATCGTCAGCGACGCCGCGATCATCCTGCGCACCGAGAATTCGGTGATGTTCATCATCCCGTGGGGCAGCCACTGGATCATCGGAACCACCGACACCGACTGGAATCTCGACCTGGCCCACCCGGCCGCCACCAAGGCCGACATCGACTACATCCTCACCACCGTCAACACCGTGCTGGCCACCCCGTTGACGCATGCCGACATCGACGGGGTGTACGCGGGGCTGCGCCCGCTCCTGGCCGGGGAGAGTGAGGAAACCTCCAAGCTCTCCCGCGAGCACGCCGTCGCGGTGCCCGCGCCCGGCCTGGTCGCCATCGCCGGCGGCAAATACACCACCTATCGGGTGATGGCCGCCGACGCGATCGACACCGCGGTGCAGTTCGTCCCGGCCCGGGTCGCGCCGTCGATCACCGAAAAGGTGAGCCTGCTGGGCGCCGACGGCTATTTCGCGCTGATCAATCAGGTCGAACACGTCGGCGAACTCGTGGGCCTGCATCCGTACCGGGTGCGTCACCTGCTGGACCGCTACGGCTCGCTGATGGACGAGGTGCTGGCGCTGGCGGCCGACCGTCCCGAACTGCTGAGCCCGGTCAAGGAGGCGCCGGGCTACTTGCAGGTGGAAGCCCTCTACGCCGCGGCCGCCGAGGGTGCCCTGCATCTCGAGGACATCCTGGCCCGCCGAATGCGGATCTCCATCGAATACCCGCACCGCGGCGTGGACTGCGCCCGCGAGGTCGCCGAGCTGGTCGCTCCCGTGCTCGGGTGGAGCGCGGCGGACGTCAACCGTGAGGTCGCCAACTACAACGCGCGGGTAGAGGCCGAGATCCTGTCGCAGGCTCAGCCCGACGACGTATCGGCGGACGAGTTGCGGGCCAGCGCGCCCGAAGCGCGCGCTGAGATCCTCGAGCCGGTCCCGCTCAATTGAGTTTGCGGTGAGGCGCGCACCCCTTCCGGTGCGCGACGGATTGGGGCCCGCGCGGGTCCGGCTGCACGGCGGGGCGGTGCTGGCCGAGCTGACCGCCCGGTTCGGCGAGCAGGCCCGCGCCAAGGTGCTGGCCGGGGAGGTCGTCGACGCCGACGGTGCGGTGATCGACGAGGCGACCGAGCTGCCCACCGGCGCCAGTGTTTACCTCTATCGCGATCTGCCGCATGAAGTTCCGGTGCCGTTCGATATCCCGGTGCTGTACCGCGACGACGGCATCGTGGTCGTCGACAAGCCGCACTTTCTGGCCACCATGCCCAGGGGCAGCCACGTCGCGCAGACCGCGTTGGTGCGGCTGCGCAAGGAGCTGGGGTTGCCGGAGCTGAGCCCCGCCCACCGGCTCGACCGGCTGACCGCGGGGGTGTTGCTGTTCACCACCCGGCGCGAGCTGCGCGGTGCCTACCAGATGCTGTTCGCCCGCGGTTTGGTGCACAAGACGTACCTGGCCCACGCGGCCGTCGATCCGGCGTGCGAGCTGCCGCGCGTGGTTCGAAGTCGAATCATCAAGCGCCGGGGTCACTTACAGGCCGTCTGTGAGCCCGGCGAGGCCAATGCGGAGACGCTGGTGGAACTTATTTCCCCCGACGGCCGCTACCGGCTGACCCCGCGCACCGGGCGCACCCACCAGTTGCGGGTGCACATGGCGTCGCTGGGGCTGCCGATCACGGGCGATCCGTTGTACCCCAACGTGATCGATGTGCCCGCCGACGACTTCAGCACTCCGCTGCAATTGCTGGCCCAGCGCATCGAGTTCGACGACCCTTTCACCGGATCGCGCCGCGAGTTCGTCAGCGGTCGCAGAATTAGGGACTGAGGTCACTAGTAGGGGCGGGTATGCCCAGGCGAGCATGGTGGCATGACTGGCATCACTTCTCCCGGCTCGTTCCCGATCTCCACTATCACCGGCGACCCGGTGGCACGCGTTGCCGCCGACGCCACCGTGGCCGACGTCGCCATGGCCATGGCGGCCATCGATGTCGGTGCCGTCGTGGTGGGTGACGACAAGCGACCCGCCGCACTGGTAAGCGAGCGCGACGTCGTTCGGGTGGTGGCCTCCGGAAAGAACCCGGCCACCGTGCCGGCGGCCGAGGTGGCCAGCACCGACTTGGTGTGGTGCGACGCCGAGGCCAGCGTTGATCAGGTGGCGACCCGGATGATGGACCGCTACATCCGCCACATCCTGGTAGAGCGCGATGGGGCACTGGCCGGCATCGTCTCGGCCCGCGACCTGCTGGGTATCTACAGCGCCTACGGCTCCGAGGTCGACCTGGATCTCGATCCGGCATGAAGCGCCGATCCGTGGCGGCCTTGATCGGTGGGAGTCTGGCGGGCCTGACGGGTTGGGACCTCCTCCAGCGCCGTCACACCATCCTGCGTAACTATCCGATCGTCGGCCACCTTCGGTTCCTTCTCGAGGCGGTCGGCCCGGAGCTGCGTCAGTACATCGTCACCGACAACGATGCGGAGCGGCCTTTCAGCCGGGACCAGCGGCGTTGGGTATACACGTCCTCGAAGTTGACCGACCGATACTTCGGGTTCGGCACCGACAACGACCTGGAACGGGTGCACAACTACCCGATCATCAAGCACGCGGCGTTCCCGGTACCGGCCCCGGACGGCGAGCCCAACCATCCCGATCCGTCCGTGCCGTTGCCCGCGGCCAAGGTGCTGGGCGGCGCTCGCGGCCGGACGAAAGCCTTTCGGCCCTCATCATTGGTCAACGTTTCAGGGATGAGTTTCGGGTCCCTGTCCGCCGCGGCCGTCACCGCGCTCAACAAGGGTGCGGGCATAGCCGGCGCCCTGCACACCACCGGCGAGGGTGGAGTGTCGCCGTACCACCTCAATGGCGGCGACCTGGTCTGGCAGATCGGCACCGGTTACTTCGGCTGCCGTAACGCGGACGGCACCTTCAGCCTTCCTCGTCTGATCGACCGGGTGGCGACCACGCAAACCATCCGGGCCATCGAGATCAAGCTCAGCCAGGGTGCCAAGCCCGGCCTGGGCGGCATGCTCCCCGGCGCAAAGGTGACCCCCGAAATCGCGGCGATCCGTGGCGTTCCGGTCGGGGTGGACTGCAAGAGCCCTGCCGGACACTCGGCGTTCCGCGATGTCGACGGACTGCTCGAGCTGGTGGAGACCATCGCCGCCGAGACAGGTCTACCGGTCGGCATCAAGTCGGCGGTCGGCGAAGGGGCGTTTTGGCTGGGTCTGGCCGAACGCATGGCGCGGACCGGACGGGGCGTCGACTTCATCACCGTGGACGGCGGCGAGGGCGGCACCGGAGCGGCTCCGCTCGTCTTCAGCGATCATGTCGCCCTGCCCTTCAAGTGGGCGTTCAGCCGGGTCTACCGGGCCTTTGCCGAACAGGATCTGCATCAGGACGTGGTGTTCATCGGCTCGGGCAAGCTGGGCATCCCGGAGAACGCCCTGCTGGGCCTGGCCATGGGCTGCGACATGATCAACGTCGCCCGAACCGCCATGTTCTCCATCGGTTGCATCCAGGCCCAGCGCTGCCACACCGGCCGCTGCCCGTCCGGCGTCGCCACCCAGTCCGCATGGCTGCAACACGGCCTCGACCCGGCCCTGAAATCGGTGCGCTGCGCCAACTATCTCGCCACGCTGCGCTTCGAACTGGTGTGTTTGGCCCGCGCGTGTGGCTACGTCCACCCCGCCCTGGTGCCGCTGGCCGCGATCGAGCTCCTCGATGTCGACCTCAAGTCCGTACCGGTCGACGGGTTGTTCGAATACAAGCCGGACTGGGGCATGCCCGGCCAGGCCGACATCGAAGCGATCACCGCTTTGATGGCGGACGCCGCCCTGTGCTCCCTCTGACGACCCGGCGCGCCGTTGGCCTATGCGGTCAAAGATTCAGGGGCCGAGGGCGTGTGACGTTCTTGCTGCCGGGATTCGATCATCCGGTTGCGAACGATGTGTTCAACGAGGATCGGAACGAAGCTCTGGACCGGTGCACTAACGAATTGCTGAGCCGCCTCCTCACACCACTGCTTGATCTGGGCGGTTCGCTGCTCGTCGCCGAGCCCTTCGTGACGGGCCAACTTGTCCGCGACGTCGGCCACGGATCGCGCAACCGTTGAACTGCGGGCCGGTTCACCGTCCGGGGGTATTCGCGCCTCTTCGAGCGCTTGGCGCGCAACCTCTTCGCTGGTGTCCGGCCGGATGACGTGCAGGGAGAGGTGATGACCGTCCTCCCCGATCAGGATGACACTGGCCGGCTCATCACTGGTGAAACCCAGCAATTCGATCGTCTGGCCGCCGATCTGCGCCAGTGGCGGCGTCTGGTCCCAGCCGTTGCGACGGTAGCCCAGCATCACGACTGGCCCCAGCCGGCCGGACACCGACGCCACCAAGTCCGGTAGCTCCTCGACCAAATGCTGCGACCGCGGCCACCAGTACCCGTCAATATGCTCCGACGCAGACCGGTAAGGCTTGAGCTGCAACCGATTTTCGACTTCCACTTCGACCACCTACCCGCTAGACCGGCGGATTGTCATGCACCCCGCCGGAGGCCCCCGCAGCCAACGGTACGGACAGCGTGACCAACCCGCGACTCGAATGGGCAAGCCCGGCCGCCGTCTTAATTGGACGTGAATAACGGGTAACGGCAACAAATTTCGACTGCGCGGATCCGGCCGGTCATTCGCCGCGGGAGATGCGTGGACGGTGGCCGCGAGACGGTATCGCCGCTCCTACCCTTCGAGCCCGCTTCGGGGGCTTTCGTCACTTGTGAAAGTCCTTGAATGAGGCGAACATCGCTAGGTGCGATGTGCAGCTTTGGCTCCGCGCGGCAACCCAGAGAGGCTCCAATGTCGTCAGCGCCCCAGGTGACCCACGCGCCGGACTCACACGCTCTGACCGCGAAGCAGGTCGCCGCCGCGCCCGCTGACGACGTCCTGGGCTGGTTGGACAGTTCGGCGGTGGGACTGTCGGGCACCGAGGCGTCCGCCCGGCTGGAGCGCTACGGCCCGAACGCGGTGCGGACCCATCGTGTCAGTGCGCTGGCGGTATTGGGCCGTCAGCTGCGCAACGCGGTGCTCATCTTGTTGGCCGGCACCGCAATCGTCTCGTACTTTCTGGGCGACAGCATCCAGGCGGTCATCATCGGCGTGATCCTGGCGGCCAGCATCGGCCTGGGCTTCATCAACGAATATCGTGCCGAGCACGCCGCCGCCGAGTTGCATGCACGGATGCAGCACAAGGCCCTGGTGCGCCACGACGGGGAATTCGTCTCGGTCGACGTCACCGAGCTTGTTCCGGGTGATGTGATCCGGTTGTCGTTGGGCGAGGCAGTTCCGGCCGATGTCCGGCTGATCGAAGTCAGCGGTCTGGAATGCAACGAGAGCATCCTGACCGGGGAATCGACCGGATCAGAGAAATCGCCCCAACCGGTGCCCGCCGGAGCCGAACTGGCCGAATCAACCAACCTGGCTTTCATGGGCACCATCGTCAGCGCCGGCCAGGGTACCGGCGTGGTGTATGCCACCGGCAAAAATGCCGAATTCGGTCGCATCGCAGCAGGTTTGGACACGCGGCAACCCGAAACCGATTTCCAAGTAGGGCTGCGGCGGTTCTCCTACCTGCTGCTGCAAGTCGCGATTGCGCTGATGGTGATCATCTTGATCAGCAATCTGCTGTTGGCCAAGCCGATCATCGATTCCGTGCTGTTCTCGCTGGCGATCGCGGTCGGTATCACACCTCAACTGCTGCCCGCCGTGGTCAGTGCCAGCCTCGCGACCGGGTCACGACGACTGGCCAAGGCGAAGGTGCTCGTCAAGCGGTTGGTGTGCATCGAAGATCTCGGCGACATCGACATCCTGATCACCGACAAGACCGGCACCTTGACCGAAGGCCGGATCCGCTTGGTCGACACCGTTGATGCTGCCGGTGCACACAGCGAGTCGGTCCGGCGTCTCGGGTTACTGGCCACCGATGTGGACCCGGAATCGGGTGGCGTCAGCGCCAACGCGCTCGACGCCGCGCTGTGGGAATCGCCGCAGCCACAGCAATTGGTCGGCGGTGGTGCGCACCGGATAGCGATGCTGCCGTTCGATCATGAGCGCCGGGCGACGTCGGTTCTGTTTGACGACAACGGGAAACGCGTGTTGGTGGTCAAAGGCGCTCCCGAACAGATATTGACCCGCTGCCAGGCGACGGCGGCGGTCGCACAAGACACCCTTGCGACGTTGTTCGGCGCCGGACGCCGCGTAGTGGCCGTGGCCGCCAAGCCGGCAGCCGAGCTGACCACGATCACCCCCGACGACGAACGCGATCTGATGTTGGCCGGGTTCTTGGTTTTCGCCGACGAACCCAAACCCGCCGCACGCCAGTCCTTGGCTCGGCTGGCCGACCTCGGGATTGAGCTGAAGATCGCCACCGGCGACAATCCGCGGGTTGCCGAAAAGGTCTGCGCCGATCTCGGTTTGGCGTCCAAGGGCACCATCACCGGCACACAGCTCGAGCCCCTCGGTGACGATGAGTTCGTCGAAGCCGCGCAAAACCACACCATCTTTGCCCGCATCTCCCCCGAGCAGAAGGCGCGGTTGATCGTCTCGCTGCGGCGCCACGGGCGGTCGGTCGGCTTCCTGGGCGACGGTGTCAACGACGCGCTGGCCCTGCACGCCGCCGACGTGGGGATCTCGGTCGACAGTGCCACCGATGTCGCCAAGGATGCGGCCGACGTGGTGCTGTTGGAAAAGGACCTGGGCGTGCTGGCCACCGGTGTGGCCGAGGGCCGGCGGATTTTCGCCAACACCATCAAGTACGTGCTGATGGGCACGTCGAGCAACTTCGGCAATATGTTCAGCGCCGCCGCCGCCTCGGCATTATTGCCGTTTCTGCCGATGCTGCCCAGCCAGATCCTGCTGAACAATCTGCTCTACGACTCCTCGCAGCTCGCGATTCCGACCGACCGGGTCGACGAGGAGCAGCTGCAGGCGCCGTCGCATTGGAATGTCGCCTTCATCCGCCGGTTCATGCTGGTTTTCGGTCCGATCAGTTCGCTGTTCGACTTCATGACCTTCGGGTTGATGCTGGGCGTGCTGCACGCCGGCGCCATCGAGTTCCGCACCGGCTGGTTCGTGGAATCGCTTGCGACCCAGACACTTATCATTTTCGCGATCCGCACCCGCAAGGTTCCCTTCTTCCGCAGTCGACCGAGCGCGTTGCTGGCGATCACCACTCTCACGGTGGTCGCCGTCGGCGTCGTGCTCACGATTTCGCCGCTGGCACACACCCTCGGCTTCACACCGCTGCCGTGGCCGTTCTTTGCCGTGCTGGGCGCGTTCGTCATCGTTTACCTGGTGCTGGTGGAGTTCGCCAAGCTGATGTTCTACGCCGAGCCGATACGCCTCGCCGGACAGCCGCACCGGACTCGCGGGCGTGAGCATCGGATTCGGCGACGTGCCGCACGCTTCCATAGGGTGACCTCATGAGTGAAGAACACGCGCTAGTCATCGTGGCCGGCTATCAGGACCTCGACTCGGCCCGCCGCGACTTCCAAACGCTGACCGGGAAAGTCAAAGACAAGAGCTTCGCGTTGCGGGATGCGGTGCTGGTCGGCAAGGACGCCGGAGGCAATCGCGTCGTGCTCGACATCGGCAATCGCCTCGGCCGGCGCGGTGCCAAGTGGGGCGCCGGGGCGGGGCTTGCGGTCGGCCTGTTCTCGCCGGTGTCGTTGGTCGCGGCGGCGATCGGCGCCGCCGCCGGAGCCGCGGCGGGCACCTTCATCGACGGGCGGTTCAAGAGCGGCCTCGGCGACAAGATCGGCGAAGCGATGGCCGCCGACAGCGCCGTGATCATCGCCGTAACCCCGGGCAACTGCCGGCTGGCCGTGCAGCAGGCACTGGCCGGCTCGCCGATGAAATCGGTTGCGGAGATGAGCCATTGGACGTTGCGCGGGTTCAGTGCGGCGCTGGAAACCGCCATGGCGAAATTCAATCCGGACCGTACCCGGCTGCCGATACCCCAGCGCAGCTTCGGCGGCACCGTAGGCCGCACCGTGGCGGAGTCGGTCGGCGACTGGACGATCGTCCCCGGCGCCACCGCGCCCGACGGCGCACCGAACGTATTGATCGTGCTGATCGACGACGCCGGGTTCGGCGGACCGGATACCTTCGGCGGCGCCATCCGCACCCCGACGCTATCCCGGCTGGCGCGCAGCGGGTTGGCCTACAACCGCTTTCACGTCACCGCCGTGTGCTCACCGACCCGGGCGGCGCTGTTGACCGGCCGCAACCACCACCGGGTCGGCTTCGGATCGGTGTGCGAGTTCCCGGGACCTTACCCGGGCTACTCGACGGCCAAGCCGCGCAGCTGTGCTGCGCTGCCGCGAATTCTGCGCGACAACGGTTATGTGACAGGCGCTTTCGGCAAGTGGCACCTGACCCCGGACATCGTGCAAGGCGCGGCAGGGCCGTTTGACAACTGGCCGCTCGGCTGGGGATTCGATCATTTCTGGGGATTCCCGTCCGGCGCGGCGGGCCAGTACGACCCGATCATCAGCCAGGACAACTCCGTTATCGGCATACCGGAGGGTCAGGACGGCACGCCCTATTACTTCCCCGACGATCTCACCGACAAGGCCGTTCAGTGGTTGCACACCGTGCGGGCGGCCAACGCGACCAAGCCGTGGATGATGTACTACTCGACGGGCGCCACTCATGCGCCACATCACGTGTTCGCCGAGTGGGCCGACAAGTACCGGGGCAAGTTCGACGAGGGCTGGGATATCTACCGGCAGAAGACCTTTGAACGGCAGAAGCAGCTGGGCATCATTCCGCCCGACGCCGAACTCACCGAGCGGCCCGATCTGTTCCCGGCGTGGGAGAGTCTGTCGGAGACCCAGCGCAAGCTCTACGCCCGGCAGATGGAGGTGTTCGCGGGGTTCTCGGAAAACGCGGATTGGAATGTCGGCCGCCTGCTTGACGCGATCGACGATCTCGGCGAGTCCGACAACACGCTGGTCTTCTACATCTGGGGCGACAACGGCGCCAGCATGGAGGGCACCAACACCGGTTCGTTCAACGAGATGACCTTCATCAACGGCCTGGACCTCACCGCCGAGCAGCAACTGCAGCTCATCGAGCAATACGGCGGGATCGAGGCGCTCGGCGACGAGCACACCGCACCGCATTTCGCGAGCGCCTGGGCGCATGCCAACAACACCCCGTTCCAATGGGGCAAGCAGATGGGCAGCCACCTCGGCGGCACTCGTGATCCGATGGTGGTCGCTTGGCCCACCCGGATCCGGCCCGACGCGAGCGTTCGTGACCAGTTCACGCACTGCATCGACATTGCGCCAACTGTGTTGGAGGCCATCGGTTTACCGGAGCCGGTTAGTGTCGACGGCTTCGACCAGGAGCCGATGGACGGAACCAGCTTCATCCACACCTTCGAGGATGCGGCGGCGCAAGAGCGGCACACCGTGCAGTACTTCGAAAACTTCGGCAGCCGCGCCCTGTACAAGGACGGCTGGTGGGCGTGCGCCCGGCTGGACAAGGCGCCGTGGGACTTGTCGCCGCAGACGATGCAACGGTTCGCGCCCGGCAATTACAACCCGGACGACGACATCTGGGAGCTGTACTACCTGCCCGACGACTTCTCCCAGGCCCGCAACCTGGCGGCCGAGCGCCCCGACAAGCTCGCCGAGCTGACCGAATTGTGGTGGCAGGAAGCCGAAAACAACCGCGTACTGCCACTGCTCGGCGGGCTCGCGGTGATGTTCGGCGATTTGCCGCCGCTGCCCACCACCGCGCGCTTCAGCTTCGGCGGCGGCGTGCAAAACATTCAGCGCGGCATGGTCCCACGCATCTTCGGCCGTTCCTACGCGATCGAGGCACGGCTGCACATTCCCGACGGCGGCGCGCAGGGAGTGATCGTCGCCAACGCCGACTTCATGGGCGGGTTCGCGTTGTGGGTCGACGAGCAGCGCAGGCTGCACCACACGTATTCGTTCCTCGGCGTGCAGACCTATCGGCAGGTGTCGACCGAGCCGATCCCCGTCGGCGACGTCACGGTGCGGATGCTGTTCGAATCCGCGGAGCCCGTCGTCGGTTCCGGTGGCCGGGTGACGCTGTGGGCCGGCGACCGGTTGATCGGCGAGGGGGAGCTGCCCCAAACGGTGAGCCTGGCCTTCACGTCATACGCCGGGTTGGACGTCGGCCGCGACAACGGGTTGGTCGTCGACCGCGACTACGAGGGCAAGGCGCCCTACGCGTTTACCGGGACCGTCAAAGAGGTCGTCTTCGATCTCATGCCGGTCCACCAGGACGCCGAGAAGGCGCTACACGAGCACGCATCCGTGCAAGCTGTCGGGCAGGGTGCCGCGGGCTGAGGCTCAATCGCCTGGCAGCTGACGGGTGAGGGCGTCCATGATGCCCTGATTGATGCGATCCGCGGCCAGGGGGCTGGCAAACGGGGGCGGTGCCCCGCAGGTACAGGAAAATTGGTTGAAAACCACGTCCGCGCTCGCCGGTGCTGCAAGCCCGACAAGGGCACCACCAAGGACTGCGCAGCCGATTATTATCTTTGCGATCACTTTCAAGCCTCCGTTTGTTTACCTGTCGTTAAACATTACACTCAGGCGGAGGTTAAAGATTGACGGCTCGCCGTCCGATGGTTAGGGCTGCCCGATCGTCAGGCCGGCGGCGGTGGTGCCGGCGGCGCGGGTGGCTCAGGTGGCGGCTTGAATTGCGGGCAGTAGGCGCGGATGGCCGCGCCGACGAAGTAGCCGGCGTCGTAGTCGGGCAGGCTACTGCTGTTCATCACGTCGACAACCACCTCGGCGGGCGTCATGCCTTGTGCGAGGTACTCGCAGACCTTGCGGGCTGCGGCGATCGCTGCTGGGACGGAATCGTGGGTGATGCCGTCGGATACCAGGAGTTGGATGAATTTGTCGTCGTTCGCGTCGGCGTGGGCGGCAGGGGCTAAGCCTGCGCCGAGCACACCAAGCGAGACGGCCATCGCAACTACGAGTCGGGTGCCCGACGGCATTTGCACGGGGCCGGGCTTGCCAATTTTCACGTCCCTCATCATCGCTCAAATCGCGATCGTTGCCAACGTGACCAAATCTGACCAACAGTTGAACATGCCCGTTTTCATCGCGGGTGCAGGTATGACCCGCCCGACCTGATCGACCCGTACCCGAGGTCGGTAATTTGGCGGAATGCCGTACGGACGATGGTTATCGCTGGCGCTGCTGGCGGCCTGTCTCGTCGGCTGCGGCGCACAGCATGTTTCGGCCGCCACCGCGCGCGATCTGTCCGGGACGTTCCGTTCCGGCGGCATCAACCGGACCTACCTATTGCACCTACCGCCCGGCGATCCCGTCGGTCTGGTGGTCAGCCTGCACGGAGGCGGGGGCACCGGAAGAGGGCAGCGGGGTCTGACCGACTTCGATGCCGTCGCAGATGCCAATAACCTGCTGGTGGTCTATCCCGACGGCTATGACAAGAGCTGGGCCGACGGAAGGGGGGCGTCGCCCGCCGATCGCCGTCACGTCAACGACGTCGAGTTCCTGGTCGGGCTGGCTGACAAGCTGCGCAACGACTACAACATCGCCCCGGGACACGTCTTCGCCACCGGAATGTCCAACGGCGGCTTCATGGCCAACCGGCTGGCCTGCGATCGTGCTGATGTTTTCTCCGCGATCGCGCCCGTAGCGGGCACATTGGGCGTGGGTGTGGCATGTAACCCGTCGCAGCCGGTTTCGGTGTGGGAGGCGCACGGGACCTCCGATCCCCTGGTGCATTTCAATGGCGGGGACGTGCGCGGTCGCGGCGGGCTGAGCCACTCCATCTCGGTCAAGGCCATGGTGGACAAGTGGCGCGCTGCCGATGGCTGCCAGGGTGATCCGGTCGCTCAGATATTGCCCAACGTCGGCGACGGCACCGTCGTGCACCGCTACGAATCAACGACGTGCGCGGCCTCCACCGAGGTGGTCTTCTATCAGATCGACAACGGCGGGCACACCTGGCCGGGCGGTAAGCAGTACCTGCCCAAGGCGGTTATCGGGCCGACCACGCGTGCGCTGGACGGGTCGGAAGCGATTGCCCAATTTTTCCTGGCGCACGCTCGCGATTAGTCGCGTCGATTCGCATTGTTCCGCAGGAGTTCCCGGCCCGGTCGAACGAAATGTTCCCAAAGTTCTCCGATGGTATTCCCGAAGTTTTCCTGCGGGTAGCGGCCGCATTCAGCGCTGACAGGACGGGCACCAATAGGCCACCCGCGCGCCGGTGTCGTCGACATTGATGCGCGTGCCGCAGCGACGGCAACTTTGTCCGGCACGACCGTAGACCCAGAGCTGCCGGCCTGCCCGGGTATCGCCGGTGGTACAGCGGTTCCAGCGGAAGCGGTTGGCCCACAACATGTCCCGGGCACGGGCGACCATGCGGCGCGGATCGGCGATGACACTGACCGGCGCGGTGGGCAGATGTCCGCTGACGAAACACAGCTCGTTGCAGTAGACATTGCCCACCCCGGCCAGCACCCGCTGGTCCAGCAACGCCTCGGCGATCGGCCGGTCCGGGCATTCCGCGAGGTTGGCGGCGGCGACCCGGGGATCCCAATCCGGGCCCAGCAGATCGGGCCCCAGATGCGCGACCGCCTCGCCGTCGTGGTCGCGGTCCAGGATCTCGAGTGTGCCGAGATCGACCCCGACGGCGCGAATGTCGCTGGCTTCCAACACGATGCGGGCCCGGTGATCCACCCGGACCGGGCGGTTGCCGACTCGCCAGCTGCCGTCCATCTTCAGATGCGAGTGAATGCTGGCCCGCCCCACCCGGATGAACAGGTGCTTGCCCCGGCTCAGCACCTCGTCCACCACGTTGCCGGTCAGGTCGACGGTGGCGAATTGCGGCACCCGGACGTCGCAGCGGGTCAGCGTCTGCCCGGCCAGGTGCTCGGCCAGCACGGCCGCGGTATGCCAGACGGTGTCACCCTCGGGCATGGTTGGGGTCCATGTTCACCGCAGCCTCATTCCGCGTGGGGTACGGGCGAAGCCGGCGTCTGAGAGTGCCTCGGCGACGGGACTCGGCCCGCCGGCCAGCGGCTGCAGCGCCGGCACCCCGTTGATGCGTTCGACCAGGATCGACTCGACGCGCCGGGCGGAGACCAGGTCGGCCAAGCCCTGAGCCGCGGCGTGGTTGGCGCCGGGATCGTCGGTGAATGTCAGCAACGATCGTCCGCCGCGTTCGAGGAACCAGGCCAGCTCGCCGTCGACCAGCACGACGAGGGCGCCGGCCTTGCGGCCGGGGCGGGCGCCCTCAGACGTGGGCCAGGGCAACGCGGCGCCGTAGGGGTTCGCCGGGTCGGCAGCGGCCAGCACAACCGCCCGGTATTCGGGCCGCTCCGGGTCGACGCCGTCGAGATAACTGCGCAGCCGGTCGACGGTCGAGGCGACGGCGAATTGCGCGCCGCCCAGCGACTCGACGAAGTACCCACGCTGACACCTGCCGGCCTCTTCGAATGTGCTCAGAACCTTGTACAGGGTGGCGAATCCGCCCGGCACATTTTCCGACACCACCGCGCCTCTGGTCAGCACGCCATGCCGGTTCAGCAGCAACTCGGCCTGGTAATGGGCGCGCAGTGTGGAATCGGGCTCGCAGGCCGGCAGCGCCGACCACCGGCCGGCCACGGTGGGGTCGGTGGTCCGAGCGGGCGGATGCGCGACGCTGTACCGGCTCAGCCGCGGCGGCCGGCGGGTGCGGTGCGCGGGCGCGGAGCGCTTACGGGTCCCGGTGCCCGTCAGCAGTGCGCGCACCGGGGCGAACGTGTCGCCGGTGATCCAGCCGGCCCAGATCAGCTCCCACAGCGCAGCTTTGAGCGCCGTTTCGCCGGTCCCGTCCTGGGCGAGCTGCCGGAAGAAGTACGCGCCGCCCCCGGCCAGCGTTTCCAGGATCGCGCGATGGGTGTCGGTGAAGTCGATCTCGTCCGGCGTGGTCAGGGTCAACGGAGCGGAATCGCCGGCGTGCAGCACGATCCACCCGTCGCTGCCCGAGATCGACCCGGCGCCCGACCAGGTGACCTCCCCGGCCGCCAGCAGCTCATCGAGCATCGCCGGTGAATAGTCGGCCACCCGCGGCGCCAACACCAGCGGTTCGAGCGCCGACGCCGGTATCCGGACACCGGCCAGCTGATCGATCACGGACATCAGCCCGTCGGTGCCGCTGGCGGTGCCCAGGTGATGCCAGGCGGGCAGGAACCGCCCGTAGGCGCCGGTGCTGACCGGCTCGACCTGGGCGCGCAGCGCGGCCAGCGAACGGCGCCGCAGAATCCGCAGCACGTCGGCGTCACACCACTGCTCGCCACCGATGCCGCCGGAGCCGGCCGAGGCGGCTTCGGGAGTGACGAAATCACCGCGCACCAGCCGGTGATCGCCGGCCAGCCGGTTCAGCACGTCGGCGGTCACCCGCAGCCCCAGGCCGAACCGGGCTGCGGCATCGGCCGTGGTGAACGGCGTGCGGGTGCGCGCATAGCGGCCCAGCAACTCGCCCAGCGGGTCGGCCACCTGCTCGGTGAACGTGGCCGGGACGCCGAGCGGGACCGCCGTGCCGAGCCCGTCGCGCAGCCGGCCGATGTCCTCGATGGCCACCCACCAGCTGCGTCCCGCGTACGACACGGTCAGCGCGCGCCTGGCGGCGCGCAGGCCTTCCAGCCAGCCGCCCACGTCGGGGGCCTGCGCCCGAGCGGCGACCTCGTCTTCGGTCAGCGGACCCAGCAGCCGCAGCAGGTCCGCGACCGCCTCGGCATCGCGGGCGGCTCGGTCGGCGGACAGATGCTGCAATTGGCGACCGGTGGCGGCGACCACCTCGGGATCGAGTAGCTCGCGCAGTTCGACCCGGCCGAGCAGCTCGGCCAGCAGCGTGCTGTCCAGCGAGAGAGCCGCGGCGCGGCGCTCGGCCAGCGGGGAATCACCCTCGTACATGAACGCGCCGACGTAGCCGAACAACAGCGACGCCGCGAATGGCGAGGGCTTGGCGGTCTCGGCCTCGAGCACCCGCACCCGGCGCGCGGCGATGCCGGTCATCAAATCGACCAGCGCCGGGACGTCGTAGACGTCTTGCAGGCATTCCCGGACGGTCTCCAGCACGATCGGGAAGTCGGGGTATTTGCGTGCCACTTCCAGTAATTGGGCCGCGCGCTGGCGCTGGTGCCATAGCGGCGAGCGGCGGCCTGGGTGCCGGCGGGGCAGCAGCAGCGCGCGCGCCGCGCATTCGCGGAACCGGGACGCGAACAGCGCCGAGCCGCCCACTTCGGCGGTGACGATCGGGTCGATCTCGTCGGCGTCGAAGACGAAAAGCTCTGCGCCGGCTGGGGTTTCCTCCAACGTGTCAGGCAAATGCACGACGATGCCGTCGTCGGAGGCGGTCGGCTTCTCGTCGATGCCGTAGCGTTCGGCCAGCCGTCGGCCCACCGCGAGCGCGAGCGGTCCATGCACCCGTAGCCCGTACGGCGAATGCAGGATCACCCGCCAGTCGCCCAGCTCGTCGCGGAATCGTTCGACCAGCAGGGTGGTATCGGTGGGCACCGTCCCGGTGGCGCTGCGTTGATCATCGAGCAACACCCACAGGTTGTCGGTCGCATAGTCGTTGAAACCCAATGCAGCACAACGTGTTCCGAACTCTTCGCGGCCCAGGCCGGCCAGTTCGCCGGTGAATGCGCCGAGCGCGGCGCCGAGCTCGGCCGGGCGGCCCACGCCGTCGCCGTGCCAGAACGGCAGCCGGGCCGGTAGGCCCGGGGCGGGAATCACCAGCACCCGGTCATGGGTGATCTCGGTGATCCGCCAGCTGGTGGCCCCCAGCGAGATAACGTCACCGGGGCGCGACTCGTAGACCATCTCCTCGTCGAGTTCACCTACCCGCGAAGGCTTTTCGGCCTCGCTGGCCAGGTAGACGGTGAACATCCCGCGGTCGGGGATCGCGCCGCCGGAGGTGACGGCCAGCCGTTGCGCGCCGGGCCGGGCGGTCAGCGTGCCGGTGTCGCGGTCGTAGACCAGCCGCGGTCGCAGCTCGGCGAATTCGGTGGACGGATACTTGCCGCTCAACAGGTCCAGGGTTGCCTCGAACACGCTGCGCGGCAGGGTCGCGAACGGCGCGGCCCGGCGCACCGTGTCGAACCAGCGGTCGGCGTTCAGCGGCTCGAGCGCGGCCGCCGCGACGGTCTGTTGGGCCAGGATGTCGAGCGGGTTGGCGGGCACCCGCATCGTCTCGATCTGTCCGGCCAGCATCCGTTGCACGCTGACCGCGCAGCTGATCAGGTCGGTGCGGTGCTTGGGGAACAGCACGCCCCGCGAGACCTCGCCGACCTGATGGCCGGCCCGGCCGATGCGCTGCAGGCCGCTGGCGACCGACGGCGGTGCCTCCACCTGGATCACCAGGTCGACGGCGCCCATGTCGATCCCCAGCTCCAGGCTCGAGGTGGCCACCACCGCCCTGAGCAGTCCGCGCTTGAGGTCCTCTTCGACCAGGGCGCGCTGCTCCTTGCTGACCGAACCGTGGTGCGCACGGGCCAGCAGTGCGTCTGCTCCGTAGGTCTGCCCGCTGCCCATGATGTGCGCCGGCGAACCACCGGGCACCTTCCGATTGGCCCTGTGATTATCCGGGGTCGACAGCTCAACACCGCTACGCTCGGCGTGAATCTCGTTGAGCCGTGCGGTAAGTCGCTCGGCCAGCCGTCGCGAATTGGCGAACACGATGGTCGAGCCGTGGGCTTCGATCAGGTCGACCAGGCGGGCCTCGACATCGGGCCAGATGGTGTTGTCCGTCAGGTTGGCCATGTCGGGCACCGGCACTTGCACGGTGAGCTGGAAGGACTTGGCCGACGGGGGAGCCACGATCGTGGTCGGGGCGTCTCCGGACAGGAACCGCGCCAGCTCCTCGGGCGGACGCACCGTCGCCGACAATCCGATGCGCTGGGCGGGCCGGCCTTCGCGGAGTGCGTCGAGCCGCTCCAGCGACACCGCCAGGTGCGCGCCTCGCTTGCCGGCGGCGATGGCGTGCACCTCGTCGACGATCACCGTCTGGACGCCGGCCAGGGTCTCGCGTGCGGCCGAGGTCAGCATCAAGAACAGCGACTCCGGGGTGGTGATCAGCACGTCGGGCGGGGAGGTGATGAGCTGGCGGCGGCGCGCCGGCGGGGTGTCACCCGAGCGGACTCCGACGCTGATGTCGGGGGACCGCAGACCGTCGCGCTCGGCGATTCTGGTCAGTCCGGCCAGCGGGGTGCGCAGGTTGCGCTCCACGTCGACCGCCAGCGCCTTGAGCGGTGACACGTACAGCACGCGGGTGCCGGACGGCCGGTCGGCAGGCAGACTAGCGAGAGAGTCCAGGGCCCACAGGAACGCGGCCAGCGTCTTGCCGGAGCCGGTCGGCGCGATGACCAGGGTGTTGTTGCCGTCGGCGATGGCATCCCAGGCCGCCGCCTGTGCGGTGGTCGGGGCGGGGAAGGTGCTGCTGAACCACTCGCGGGTGATCGCGCTGAACCGCTCGAGTGCTTCGGTGCTCACCTACCCATCGTGCCAACAGGCACCGACAAAAGCTCCCGCTATTGCGGTTGATGACGGGCGGTGGCCATGGCGTGGGCCAGTTCCTCGGGAATCTCGGGAACCCGGGTGATCGCGTCCAGCAGCGTGTGCGCGCACGAGTCGGCAAGGCGCTCGGCACTGGTGGTGGGGTCCATGATGCGCTGGCGGCACAGCTCGAAGGTGAACGCGATCCAGCCGTTGAGGATGACCCGCAGGTCCCGCTCGACATCCGCGTGCAGCGCCTTTTGCCCGGGAACCTTGGCGACGACCTCGCTGATTCGCGTCATGATGTGTTCGAGTTGGCGGTTCTTGGCGTCGTCCTCGACGCCAAGCAGAACCGGGTCGGACCGGCCCAGGCCGACATAGGCCGCCCACGCCGCCTCCGGGTTCTGCTCGTGGTAGGCCATGTAGGCCAGCACACCCATCCGTGCCTCTTCGAACATCGTCAGGCCGGTGGCGGGCTCTTTGTTCGTGGCTTCGTAGAGCCGATCGGCCTCGTCCTTGACGACCGCGGCGAAGAACGCACGCTTGTCGGGGAAGTAGTGATACATCAGGGCGCGGGAGACACCGGCCCGCTCGGCGATCTCGTCGATGCGCACTTCGTCGTAGGGGCGCTTCCCGAAGACTTCCGCACCTAACGCGAGCAGTTCGGCGCGCCGATCCTCGGGGGACAGCCGCCTCCTAGCCGTTGGCATGTGTCAGATAGTACTCACGAAGGGCAGCAGAAATTTCAGACTGCGTTTATCCGAACTCCACGCCTTGGGCCAGCGGCAGCTCGCTGGAGTAGTTGACGGTGTTGGTGGCGCGGCGCATGTAGGCCCGCCATGCGTCCGAACCGGATTCCCGTCCGCCGCCGGTCTGCTTTTCGCCGCCGAACGCGCCACCGATTTCCGCGCCCGACGTGCCGATATTGACGTTGGCGATACCGCAGTCGGAGCCGTTCAGGAAACGCTCGGCCTCCCGCAGGTCGGTGGTGAAGATGGCCGACGAGAGCCCTTGCGGGACGCCGTTGTTGAGGGCGATCGCTTCGTCCAGGTCGTCGTAGGTCAGCACGTAGAGGATCGGCGCGAACGTCTCGGCCGCGACGATGTCGCTCTGCGCGGGCATTCGAACCACGGCCGGCGCGACGTAGTAGGCGCCGGGATGGTCGTCGGCGCCGATGTCGCGGCGATCGCCGCCGATCACCTCGCCGCCCTCGGCGCGGGCCTGCTCCAGCGCCCCGACCATGTCGCGGTAGGCGGTTTCGTGAATGAGCGGGCCGATCAGCGTGCCGGGCACCGACGGATCGCCGATCGGCAGCTGCCGATACGCCGAGACGACCCGCGCCACCACGTCGTCGGCCACCGAGCGATGCACGATCAGCCGGCGCAGGGTGGTGCAGCGCTGGCCGGCGGTGCCGGCGGCGGCGAAGACAATGGCGCGCACCGCCAGATCCAGGTCGGCCGACGGCGTCACGATCGCGGCGTTGTTGCCGCCCAGCTCCAGCAGCACCCGCCCGAAGCGCGCGGCCACGCGCGGCCCGACCTGCCGGCCCATCCGCACCGAACCGGTCGCGGACAACAGCGCGACCCGCGGGTCGTCGACCAGCCGCTCGCCCAGGTCGCGATCGCCCAGCACCAGCCCGCAGACCGCGGGCGGCGCGCCCACGTCGGCGGCGGCCCGGCCGATCAGCGCCTGACAGGCCAGCGCCGTCAACGGCGTCAGCTCCGAGGGTTTCCATACCACGGTGTCCCCGCAGACCAGTGCCACCGCGGTGTTCCATGCCCAGACCGCGATCGGGAAGTTGAACGCGGTGATCACACCGACCACGCCCAGCGGATGCCAGGTCTCGGCCAGCCGGTGGCCGGGGCGCTCCGACGCGATGGTCCGGCCGTAGAGCTGGCGCGACAGGCCGACGGCGAATTGGCAGATGTCGATCATTTCCTGCACCTCGCCCAGGGCTTCGGCGGGGATCTTGCCGACCTCGAGGGTCACCAGCGTGGCCAGGTCGTTGCGGTGTTCGGCGAGCAGCTCGCCGAGGCGGGCCACCAGCGCGCCGCGCGCCGGGGCGGGGGTGCCGCGCCACGCCGTGAACGCGTCGGCGGCCGCCGCGACGATGTGGTCGGCCTGCTCAACCGGGGTGGGCGCGACGGTGAAAAGCACCTCCCCGGTGATCGGCGTACTGGCGGGCAGGCCGTGCTCGCCGGGCGCGCCCAGGCTGACCTGGGCGCCGGTGGCCTGCAGGGCCTGACGTGCCCGATCGCGCAGCTCGTCGATCATGCCGCTGCCTCCTCGTAGAGAACATAGGGGTCGTGAATATCGTGGCCGATCGCCCCGGCCAGCCACTCGGCGTCGTATCCGGAATCGTCCGTGCCGTGCCCGGCCCGGGTGTCGTGGTCCAGGTTGGACCGGAAGATACCCGCCGCCGAGGCCGGCAAGAAGTCTTCGTAGACGACCGGTGCCGCCGGATCGCCGCCGCGGTAGTAGGCCAGGCGCTGCGCGGCCATCTGCGTGTCGGTTGACGGGAAGTAGTCGCCCCACACCCGGGCCGGGTCATCGGCGGCCATCGCCGCGTCGTAGCGCTCGCGCCCACGCGGGGTCAGTGCCACACCGCGCGCCTCGACTTCGCCGAACCGGACCCGCAGCTGCCCCGAACTCAGGCTGCCGTCGCGGCCGCGAAACAGGCATGATTCGGCGAGTGCGCGAAACGACGTCTGGCGCAACAACACTGCCGGCCCGTCCGTGCGGGGCGGGCCCTGGATGGCGTCGATCATGGTGATGCCGCGACCGGTCATCCGCTGGTACAGATCGTCGATGTCCAGGACGCGCGGCGTCAGGTGGTTGATGTGGGTGGAACACACCCCCGCGATATCGGCGGCCACCGCGGACACCCGCGACAGCTCGTCATACCAGGACTTGTTGATCGGTTCGCGTGACAGCGCGAATGCGCCGACGGCGGCGGCGACGAACGCCTGCGCCTCCTCGGCGTCGCAGGCACCCTCGGCGGCGATGATCCGGGCCCGATCGAGCAGCGCGGGGTCGAACAGCCGGCGGCGCGCGACGAACGTCTCGACGCGGCTACGCAGGTCGGTATCGAAATATCGGGGGTCGCGGGCGGCCAGCATCGACGTGAACACGCGAAAAGGATTGCGCGCCAACTCATTTGCCTCGATGGGCCGAAAGGCAGTCGATACCACCGGAATCGGCGAGGCCGCCGAACGCAGGTCGTAGTAGCCGACCGGCAGCATGCCGAACGCCGCGAACAGCTCGGCGACGGCAGCCAGTTCGGCCGGGCTGCCCACCCGAATGGCGCCGTGTCGCTCGGCGGTCACCCGCGCCAACGTGCCAAGTCGCTCGGCACCGGGATGGCGTGCCACGTAGTCACGGTTGACCTGCTCGGTTACCTCGACCAGGGTGCCGTAGGCGGGCACTTCGCCGGCGTACATCGCCGAGAGCCCGGCCGCGAATCGTTCGCGGAGCTGCCAGGTCACCAGCCTCTTGGCGCGACTCACGGCTAATCTCTGGCCATGAGTGAGTCGCTCGACGACATCGACCGGATCCTGGTGCGCCAGCTGGTCGCCGACGGACGCGCGACGCTGGCGGAGCTGGCCGCGAGCGCCGGGCTATCGGTCTCGGCGGTCCAGTCCCGGGTGCGCCGGTTGGAGGCCCGCGGCGTGGTCGCGGGGTATTCCGCGCGGATCGACCCGGAGGCTGTCGGGCAGCTGTTATCGGCGTTCGTGGCCATCACCCCTCTTGATCCTTCCCAACCCGATGATGCGCCCGCCCGCCTGGCACACATCGAGGAGATCGAGGCGTGTCACTCGGTGGCCGGCGAGGAGAGCTACGTCCTGCTGGTGCGCGTCCAGTCGCCGCGGGCGCTCGAGGATCTGCTGCAGCGAATCCGGACAGCGGCGAATGTCCAGACCCGAAGCACCATCATCCTCAATACTTTTTACAGTAATCGCCAACATGTACCATAAGATTTACGATCAGAGCGTCATGATTCCGTAAAACCTCAGCTAGCATGGCGGTATGACTGCCGTCCTGACGGAAGCCCACGGGGTCCACGAGGTGCTGTCGCGCAGCATGCTGGTCGATGGTTTTGATTTCGTGCTCGATCTGACCCGGTCGTCCGGCTCGTATCTGGTCGACGCCCGCGACGGCCGGCGCTACCTCGACATGTTCACCTTCTTCGCCTCGTCGGCGCTCGGGATGAACCACCCGGCACTGGCCGAGGACGAGGAATTCCGCGCCGAACTCGTCGAGGCCGCGCTGAACAAGCCGAGCAATGCCGACGTGTACACGGCGGCGATGGCCGGCTTCGTCGAGACCTTCGCACGGGTGCTGGGTGACCCGGCGCTGCCGCATTTGTTCTTCGTCGACGGCGGCGCACTGGCGGTGGAGAACGCACTCAAGGTCGCGTTCGACTGGAAGAGCCGGCACAACGAGCGCCGCGGCATCGATCCCGAGCTCGGCACCCGGGTGCTGCACCTGCGCGGCGCCTTCCACGGCCGTAGCGGGTACACGCTGTCGCTGACCAACACCAAGCCGGTCACCGTGGCCCGCTTTCCGAAGTTCGACTGGCCGCGCATCGACGCGCCGTATATCCGGCCGGGCGCCGACATGGACGCGGCCGAAGCCGAGTCGCTGCGCCAGGCCCGCGCGGCTTTCGAGGCGTACCCGCACGACATCGCCTGCTTCATCGCCGAACCGATCCAGGGTGAGGGCGGCGACCGGCACTTCCGGCCCGAGTTCTTCGCCGCGATGCGCGAGGTGTGCGACGAATACGACGCGCTGCTGATCTTCGACGAGGTGCAGACCGGCTGCGGGTTGACCGGAACCCCCTGGGCCTACCAGCAATTGGGTGTGCAACCGGATGTGGTGGCGTTCGGCAAGAAGACGCAGGTGTGCGGGGTGATGGCCGGGCGCCGGGTGGACGAGATCGCCGACAACGTCTTCGCCGTCAGCTCCCGGATCAACTCGACGTGGGGTGGCAATCTGACCGACATGGCGCGGGCGCGCCGCATCCTGGAGGTCATCGAGGCCGACGGGCTGTTCGATCGCGCCGCCGAGCTGGGCGGCTACCTGCGCGACCGGCTTGGTGAACTCGCCGGCGAGTTCCCGGCCATGGTGTTCGATCCGCGCGGCCGCGGACTGATGTGCGCGTTCAGCCTGCCGACCGCCGCCGATCGTGACGAGCTGATCCGCCGGCTGTGGCACCGCGGCGTGATCGTGTTGCCGGCCGGGAATGACGGCGTTCGATTCCGTCCCGCGCTGACGGTGTCGCGGTCGGAAATCGACCTGGCAATCGCTGCAGTTCGTGACGTGTTGAAAAAGGGGTAACTAATCCTTCGTCGCGAGCGAATAACTAAACGCAGTGAGCACGCGGGATATGGGGTTCTCAAATGCCGAGAGCAGATGAGCGATCACGTGGTGATCGCCTGGGCCAAGAAGACGGCGAGGTGCGCGCCGCCATCCGTTTCGCCGTCCTGGCGACGGCCGCGGCCGTCGGATTCATCATCATGGCCGCCCTGTGGGTCAGCACCTGCCCGGCAACGGGTGTGGACACGGTGGCGTGCGGTGCGCCGCAGCGGACCCTGCTGGCATTCGGGGGACCGCTGATTCTGTTGGCCGCCGGCCTGTGGGCATTTGTGCGCACCTACCTTGTCTGGCGCGGCGAGGGCACCTGGTGGGGATGGCACGGTGCGGGCTGGTTTTTGTTCACGCTGATGATCGTCGCGGTCTCGATGGGTGTTCCGGCAATCGCCGGTCCGGTGCTGGCGCTGTAAAAAGCCTGGCAAACACATTCGGCGAGATCTACCGTTAATGGTGCGACCCTAGGAGCAGCCATGGGAGACACCTATCACGACCCGGTCGACCACTTGCGCACGACGCGGCCACTCGCCGGCGAATCACTGATCGATGTATTGCACTGGCCCGGATACCTGATGGTGGTAGCCGGCGTGATCGCGGTGTGCGGAAGCCTTGCGGCCTTCGGCACCGGACATCAGCACGAGGGCATGACCGCCGGGGTGACGGCGATTGTCGTCACGGTGGTGGGCCTGGTGTGGCTGGCCGTCGAGCACCGGCGGGTCCGCCGGATCTTCGATCGGTGGTACCTCGAACACCCCGACGTGAGCAGGCAGCGACCCGCCAGCTAATCAGCGGACCGGCTCGAGCGAAATTCGTAGGTTACAGGCCTCGTCGAGCGGGTATCAGGTGTGAACCATGATGAGTGCCGGCGATTATTAGCGCGAGGCGCTCACCCCATCATGGGGGACACAATCATGAAAGCACCGACGTAAATGCCTACCGCGATGACGATCAGAAGGGCCAGAGTGATTCCGGCGACCAAAGCGATGCGCCCGAGCGTGCGTGTCCGGGGTTTGCCGGTTGTGTCAAGCGCGTCCAAATCCAGTGAGATACCCTGCTGCGATCGTGGCTAACCGGATGGGCTGTAGCGTCCAATGGCGCGCTCCAATGCGAGGGGTAGTGTGAGTCAAACGTTGCCGGGAGACCCTATGACCGATGTTGGTTTACGCGCTGACAAGCGACAACGCGGCCACCGAGCCGTCGAATTGCACGTTGCTGCGCGCCTGGAAAACCTGGCGATGCTGCGCACGCTGGTGGGTGCGATCGGCACCTACGAGGACCTGGATTTCGACGCTGTGGCGGATCTGCGGCTCGCGGTCGATGAGGTGTGCACCCGGTTAATCCGCTCGGCGACTCCGGACGCCACGCTGATCGTGGTGGTCGACCCGCGTGAAGACGAATTGGTCGTGGAGGCATCCGCGGCATGCGAAACCCACGACGTGGTGTCGCCCGGCAGCTTCAGCTGGCATGTTCTGACGTCGCTGGCCGACGACGTCCAGACTTTCCATGATGGTCGCGAACCCAATGAAACCGGCAGCGTTTTCGGTATCACGCTGACGGCGCGACGGGCGGCCGCTAGCCGGTGACAGCGAAAGCTGGCGGCGGTTCGGGTTCGTCACGCCCAAACGAATACGCCGATGTTCCGGACATGTTCCGCGAGCTTGCCACCGTCTCCGACGGCTCGGCGGAGTTCCAGCGACAGCGGGACAAGATCGTGGAGCGGTGCCTGCCGCTGGCCGATCACATCGCCCGTCGGTTCGAGGGCCGCGGCGAGCCACGCGACGACCTGGTCCAGGTCGCGCGGGTCGGATTGGTCAACGCGGTCGTGCGCTTCGACGTCGAGGCGGGATCGGACTTCGTCTCGTTCGCGGTGCCCACGATCATGGGCGAGGTCCGCCGCCACTTCCGCGACAACAGCTGGTCGGTCAAGGTTCCGCGGCGCCTCAAGGAGCTGCATCTGCGGCTCGGCAGCGCCACCGCCGACCTGTCGCAACGGCTCGGGCGGGCGCCTACCGCAACCGAACTCGCGGCGGAGCTGGAGATGGACCGCGCCGAGGTCGTCGAGGGTCTGGTCGCGGGCAGTTCGTACAACACCCTGTCCATCGACAGCGGTGGCGGCGGCGGCGATGACGACGACGCCCGCGCCATCGCGGACACGCTGGGCGATGTGGATGCCAGCCTCGACCGCATCGAGGACCGTGAGTCGCTACGCCCGTTGCTGGAGGGCCTGCCCGAGCGTGAGCGAACGGTGTTGGTGCTCAGATTCTTCGACTCGATGACGCAGACACAGATCGCCGACCGTGTCGGCATCTCGCAGATGCACGTGTCGCGCCTGTTGGCTAAATCGCTAACGCGCCTGCGTGACCAGTTGGAGTAGCGGCCGCGCGTGGGGGCCCGCGGACCACGCGGCCGGTTCCAGCAGCGGCTCCTGCATCGGCGTCGTCACCGGGAGGGTGCCGTCGGGGTCGCAGACGCGCAACAACCGCTCCACCGCCGGGCTCGGCACCATCGCCCAGTTCAACTGGGCGCCCGAGCACACCACGTTGATCCGGTGCAGCGCTGAAAAGCCTGCTGTACCAATGAAATCCAGCTCGCGCAGGTCCAGGATCACCCGCCTGGCGCGCCGCGCATTGCGCTGAACGTAGACCGCAAGCTGATCTGAGTTCGCGGCGTCGAGCTCGCCACCGACCGTGATGACCGTGCCAAACGAACTCCACGTGGCACTGAATTGCGCCGTTCGGCATTGTTGCCAAGATTGGGCCACAGACATTGCTTCACTCCCTCAACCGAGGACTCTTGCTGTGGATTACGTCAACCGTTGAGAAAAGGTTCGAACAGGGAGTTCTCACTCTTGCGCGGCGCGGACGTTATCCGGGTGGCTGTGAACTCAACCTGACCGCAACCCTACCCCCGGTGTGGCAGACCCGACAACGTTTACCTAGCTGATTTCCAGGAAGCCTGCTCGGCAGCTATTTGATCTCGGCGAGCACCGTGCCCTGAGTGATGGCAGCGCCCGGCTCGACCGCGAGTCCGGTGATGGTGCCCTCCTTGTGCGCGGTGACCGGGTTCTCCATCTTCATCGCCTCGAGGACCACGACCAGGTCGCCGACGGCGACCTCCTGCCCTTCGGAGACCGCGACCTTGACGACGGTGCCCTGCATCGGCGCGGTGACCGCGTCACCGGAGGCCGCGGCGCCGCCGTGCCCGCCGCGCTTGCGGGGCTTCGGCTTCTTGCGCACCACACCGGCGGGATCCGCGGCGCCGTTGGACAGCGCCAGATCGCCGGGCAGCGATACCTCCAGCCGACGGCCGTCGACCTCGACGACCACCTTCTGCCGCGGCTGGGTGTCCTCCTCGTCGAGGGGCTCGCCGCCGGTGAACGGCTCGATCGTGTTGTCCCACTCCGTCTCGATCCAGCGGGTGTGCACCGTGAAGCCGTCGTCGTCACCGATGAACGCGGGGTCGGAGACCACGGCGCGGTGGAACGGGATGACCGTGGCCAGGCCCTCGACGTGGAATTCGTCCAGCGCCCGGCGCGAGCGCGCCAGCGCTTCCTCGCGGGTGGCGCCGTACACGATCAGCTTGGACAGCATCGAGTCGAACTGGCCGCCGATCACCGAGCCCGCCTCCACGCCGGAGTCCAGGCGGACACCGGGGCCGGTGGGGATGTCGTAGCGGGTGACCGGGCCGGGTGCGGGCAAAAAGCCTCGTCCGGCGTCTTCGCCGTTGATCCGGAACTCGATGGCGTGCCCGCGCGGCGCCGGGTCCTCGGTGAGGTCCAGCTTGTCGCCGTTGGCGATCTTGAACTGCTGGCGCACCAGGTCGATGCCCGCGGTCTCCTCGGTGACCGGGTGCTCGACCTGCAGACGGGTGTTGACCTCCAGGAAGGAGATCAGGCCGTCCTGGCCGACCAGGTATTCGACGGTGCCGGCCCCGTAGTAGTGCGCCTCTTTGCAGATGCGCTTGGCCGATTCGTGGATCTCCTTGCGCTGCGCGTCGGTCAGGAACGGCGCCGGCGCCTCCTCGACCAGCTTCTGGAAGCGGCGCTGCAGCGAGCAGTCCCGGGTGCCGGCGACGATGACGTTGCCGTGCTGATCGGCGATCACCTGCGCCTCGACGTGGCGCGGCTTGTCCAGGTAGCGCTCGACGAAGCACTCACCGCGGCCGAACGCCGCGACCGCCTCGCGGGTGGCCGACTCGAACAGCTCGGGGATCTCCTCGATGCTGCGGGCCACCTTCATGCCCCGGCCGCCGCCGCCGAAGGCGGCCTTGATGGCGACCGGCACGCCGTACTCCTTGGCGAAGGCCACCACCTCGTCGGCGTTCTTGACCGGGTCGGGGGTGCCGGGTACCAGCGGGGCCTGCGCGCGGGCGGCGATGTGGCGGGCGGTGACCTTGTCGCCGAGGTCGCGGATCGACTGTGGGCTGGGCCCGATCCAGATCAGGTTCGCGTCGAGGACCGCCTGGGCGAAGTCGGCGTTCTCCGACAGGAAGCCGTAGCCGGGGTGGATCGCGTTGGCGCCGGACTTGGCTGCCGCGTCGAGAATTTTGCCGAAGTCCAAGTAGGACTCCGCGGAAGTCTGGCCCCCCAAAGCGAACGCCTCATCGGCCAGACGCACGTGGGGTGCGTCGGCGTCGGGCTCGGCGTACACCGCCACGCTGGACAGGCCCGCGTCGCGGGCCGCACGGATCACCCGGACAGCGATTTCGCCGCGGTTCGCAACGAGCACCTTGGAGATCCTCGAGCTGGCGTGACTAGCCACTGCGCCTCCTGTTTGGCATCTGTTCGCAGACATTGTTCTGCGTGCTTCTCTAAGAGAATTTCTTACAACGATTTCGGGGGAAGTCTAAGCGCCGCGCCGCCGGGGCGGTGAGGCGGTGTCGGAATTCGGAGGTTACTCGGCGGTATCCCGCAATCGTCGTTTGATGCGGGCCAGCATCGCCGACATGCCGCGTAACCGCAGCGGGCTGATCAGAGCGGCCAGGCCCAGCTCGCTGTAGAAATCCTCGGGCACTGCCAGGATTTCGGCGGCGGGTTGCTCGTCGAGGCCGGCGGCCAGGATCGAGGCAAATCCGCGCGTGGTCGGCGCTTCGGCCGGAGCGCTGAAATACAACCGCACCCGGTTCGGGTCGTGCGCGTCCACATGCAGGAACAGCGGCGACTGGCACTCGGGAACCGGCTCCATCGCCGCCTCTTCGAGGTCGGACGGGAGCGCCGGAAGGTCGTTCGCGAATTCCAGCAGCAGCGTCAGCTTGTCCTGGCCCTGAACTTCGGCGAAGTCGGACACCACCTCGGCCAGCGGTGCGGGCAGTGTCATCAGGCCGGTACTGCTCCAGGGCTCTCGCCCGCGACGATCGGCACCCGCACGGTGTTGCCCCACTCGGTCCACGACCCGTCGTAATTGCGGACTCCCGCCTTGCCCAGCAGGTGGGTGAGCACGAACCAGGTGTGGCTGGATCGCTCACCGATGCGGCAATAGACGACGGTCTTGTCGTCCGGCTGCAGGAAGCCGTACAGCTCTTCGAGCTCCTCGCGACTGCGGAACCGGCCGCTCTCGTCGACCGCCTTGCCCCACGGAATCGACCGGGCGGTGGGGATGTGGCCCGCACGCAGCGCACCCTCCTCGGGGTAGTCGGGCATGTGCGTGCGCTTGCCGGTGTACTCCTCGGGCGAGCGCACGTCGATCAGCGGCTGGCTGCCGAGGATGTCCAGCACGTCGTCCTTGTAGGCGCGGATCGGTGCGTCGTTGCGCGAGACGACGGGGTAGCCGGTCGAGGTGGTGGTCGGCACCTCCAGGCTGGTGTCCCGTCGCTCGGACAGCCAGAGATCACGCCCGCCGTTGAGCAGCCGCACATCGGGGTGGCCGAACAACGTGAACACCCACAGCGCGTAGGCCGCCCACCAGTTGCTCTTGTCGCCGTAGATCACCACGGTGTCGTCGCGGGCGATGCCCTTGCGGTCCATCAGCTCCGCGAACTGCTCACCGGAGATGTAGTCGCGCACTCGCGGGTCGTTGAGGTCGGTGTGCCAGTCAATCTTGACCGCGCCGGGAATGTGCCCGACGTCGTAGAGCAACACGTCCTCGTCGGATTCGACGATCGCCAGACCGGGTGAGCCCATGTGGCCGGACAACCAGTCGGCGGTGACTAACCGTTCGGGGTGGGCGTAAGCCGACAGGGTAGGACTTGAATCGGGGGGAAGCGGCACATGCCAAAGCCTACTCAGCGCCGACGGTCGGGGGCGCCTCAGTCTTTCTTTGCCATGCGTTCTGGCTGACCCGGCTTCCACACGGTGATGTCGAGGCGCTCGTCGTGCAGCTCGATCGCTGATGCGCCGGTGATCTTCGTGCCGAAGAAGGCGAATTCCTCGCCGCGCAGATCCAATCCGGTGTCCGCCACCAAGTCCTCGACGAACCGCTCGCGCCGCGCGGAGTCGGTGCAGTCCTGCGCGAGGCCCCACAGCTTGGCGTCACCATCGGCCAGCCGGGTGTCGACCGTTGCGGTGTGCAGGCAAAACCGTGGATCACGCAGCAGATCGGCGAATTTCGTGGTGCCCGGCATCCCCGGCAGCCACAACTGGCCTTCGAAAATCCGGGGCTCCATCGGAGAGATGCGCGGGAACCCGTCGGATCGAATGGTCGCGAGCATGCACAGACTGCCAGTGGCCAGATGGCGCCGAGCGAAGATTTCGGCGATGGCGGGCGCTTCGGCGACGAACTCCGTCCAGGTGGCGGTCACAGCCCGACACTAGGAGTTTGCGACGGGCGCGGCGTTGTCCGCCCACAGCGCCGCGATGGACAGCCCCGCGCGGCGCAGCAGCGAGCGCGTCAGCGGCAGTCCGATACCCACCACGGCCGACGGATCGCCGTCCACACCGTCGATGAACCATCCGCCCAGGCCGTCGAGGGTGAAGCCGCCGGCGACCCGCAATGATTCCCCGTCGGCCAGGTATGCCTCCAGGTCATCGGCCGCAGGCGTTCCGAAATGCACTGTGGTGATTGATGTTTGCGCCTCACAGTGGGTAATTGCGTTGTCCCGCAACCGGATAACGCAATGGCCGGTATGGAGCTGGCCCGAGCGTCCCGCCATCGCCTGCCAGAGTTGGCGCGCGGCGGCAAGGGACTGTGGCTTGCCGCACAGCTGGTCGTCGAGGTACAGCATCGAATCACAGCCGATAACAACGCAATCCGTCCCAACGGAGCTATCCAACTCACTTGCCACCTGCTCGGCCTTGGCGCGGGCCAGCGCGCAAACCACGTCGCCCGGTGCGGCTTTCGGTCCCAGATCGGCAATCAGGCGATCCTCGTCGACGCCGGAGACGACGACCATTGGATCGATGCCAGCCTGGCGCAGCACCTTGAGGCGGCCGGCCGACGCCGACCCGAGCACGACTCGGGTCAACGCTTCATATGGGCTATTTGCTGCATCGTGAGTCGCTGGTAGTTGGACATCGAGAAGCGCAACTTGTCGACCGGAAGGCCCCAGCGGGTGCTCTCGGTCGTTGGCTGCGCGGGCGCGCCCCCGGAGCTGCCCAGCACCACGATCAGCGCGGCGAGCTCCGCGTCGGTGGGGCGACCGCGCAGGATGCGGATGTGCGGCTCGTGCGACTTCGGCGTCTCGGCAACCTCGTCGGTCACCGGAGCCGAACCGTTCCCGTCACTCACTTCGTTCGCTCCGCTCACTCGACTCACAGGGGAATGTTCCCGTGCTTCTTCGGCGGCAGGTGGGAGATCTTGCGTTCCATCAGGCGCAGCGCCGTGGCGATGTAACCGCGGGTGTGCGACGGCGGGATGACCGAGTCGACGTATCCGCGCTCGGCGGCGACGTAGGGGTTGACCAACGTGTCCTCGTACTCCTGCTGCAACTGCAGGCGCAGCTCGTCGACGTCCTTGCCTTCGGAAGCCGCCTGCTTGAGCTGCTGGCGGTAAACGAAGCCGACGGCACCGGATGCCCCCATCACCGCGATCTGCGCGGTCGGCCAGGCCAGGTTGACGTCGCAGCCCATGTCCTTGGAACCCATGACGCAGTAGGCGCCGCCGTAGGCCTTGCGGGTGATGACGGTGATCTTGGGGACGGTGGCCTCGCCGTAGGCGTACAGCAGCTTGGCGCCGCGCCGGATGATGCCGTTGTATTCCTGGCCGGTGCCCGGCAGGAAGCCCGGGACGTCCACCAGCATGATGATCGGGATGTTGAAGCAGTCGCAGGTTCGCACGAACCGGGCTGCCTTCTCCGAGGCGTTGATGTCCAGGCAGCCCGCGAACTGGGTGGGCTGGTTGGCGACAATCCCGACCGGCCGGCCGTCGATGCGGCCGAACCCGACGACGATGTTCTGCGCATAGCCGCCCTGGACCTCCAGGAACTCGTCGTCGTCGAGGATCCGGGTGATGACCTCGTGCATGTCGTAGGGCTGGTTGGGCGAGTCCGGGATCAGCGTGTCCAGCTCGAGGTCCTCGTCGGTGAGGTTTTCTTCGATCGGACCTGCCGGCGCCGGGACCGCGTAGCGGGGCGGGTCGGTGAAGTTGTTGGGCGGCAGGTAGCCGAGCAGGTCGCGGACCCAGTCGAAGGCGTCCTGCTCACCGGAGGCGACGTAGTGCAACGTGCCCGATTTGGCCATGTGGGTGTGGGCGCCACCGAGCTCTTCCATCGTGACGTCCTCGCCGGTGACCGTCTTGATCACGTCGGGTCCGGTGATGAACATCTGGCTGGTCTGGTCGACCATCACCACGAAGTCGGTCAGGGCAGGGGAGTACACGTGCCCGCCGGCGGCGGCACCCATGATCAGCGAAATCTGCGGGATGACGCCGGAGGCCAGGATGTTGTTGCGAAAGATGCGGCTGTAGAGGCCGAGCGAGACGACGCCTTCCTGGATCCGCGCGCCGGCTCCGTCGTTGATGCCGATCAGTGGGCGGCCGGTCTTGATTGCCAGTTCCTGGACCTTGACGATCTTCTCGCCGTACACCTCGCCGAGGCTGCCGCCGAACACCGTGGCGTCCTGGCTGAAGATGCACACGTCGCGGCCGTCGATGGTGCCATAGCCGGTGATCACGCCGTCGCCGAGCGGGCGATTGCTTTCCAGGCCGAAGTTCGTGCTGCGGTGCTTGGCCAGGGCGTCGAGCTCGACGAACGAGTCCTCGTCGAGCAGGGCGAGGATGCGCTCGCGGGCGGTCAGCTTGCCCTTGGCGTGCACCTTCTCGACGGCCTCTTCACCGACCGGGTGCAGCGACTCTTCGCGGCGCTTGTGCAGTTCGGCCAGCTTGCCCGCGGTGGTGTGGATGTCGATGGTGTGCTCGGCAGCGGGTTCCGCGGTGTGGTCGGTAACGCTCGTCATGGGAGTCGAGTTTAGCGGCGCGGATAGTCTCAGCTGACTATGGGCACGGTGGAGTGGAGTCACGAGTGCGACGTACTGGTCGCGGGGTCGGGCGGCGGCGGGGTCACCGGCGCGTACACCGCGGCGCGTGAAGGCCTGGAGGTGCTGCTGGTCGAGGCGACTGCGAAATTCGGTGGCACGACTGCTTACTCCGGTGGTGGCGGCGTCTGGTTCCCCGGCAATCCGGTGCTTGTCCGGGCCGGCACCGACGACACCATCGAGGACGCGCTCACCTACTACCAGGCGGTGGTCGGCGACCGGACTCCCCGCGAACTGCAAGAGACCTTCGTCCGCGGTGGCGCGCCGCTGATCGAGTATCTGGAACAAGATCCGAACCTGAAGTTCGTGCCGTTGCCGTGGCCCGACTACTACGGCAAGGCACCGAAAGCGCGCCTGGACGGTCAGCGCCACATCGCCGCGAAGCCGTGGAAGGTGGCCGCCGCTCCCGAACTGCGCGATGCGATCCGCGGGCCGCTGGACACCGACCGGCTCGGCGCCGAAACGCCGTCCGACTACTACCTCGGTGGCCGCGCCCTGATCGCGCGATTCCTCAAGGCGATCGAGCAGTATCCGACCGCGTCGCTGCAGCGCGACACCGCGCTGGTCGAGCTGGTGGTGTCCGACGGGGCCGTGACGGGAGCGATCGTCGAGACCGCCGGCGAGCGCCGGGCGATCCGCACCCGGCGCGGCGTGCTGCTCGCCGCCGGCGGCTTCGAAGGCAACGAGGAGTTGCGCGGCGAATACGGCGTGCCGGGCGTGGCGCGAGACACCATGGGCGGCCCCGGAAGTCGCGGTCTGGCGCTGCAAGCCGGCATCGCCGCGGGCGCGGACACCGACCTGCTGGATCAGGCGTGGTGGTCGCCGGGCATGACCCATCCC
Source organism: Mycobacterium sp. IDUB_19 (assembly GCF_055419445.1). Classification (NCBI taxonomy): domain Bacteria; kingdom Bacillati; phylum Actinomycetota; class Actinomycetes; order Mycobacteriales; family Mycobacteriaceae; genus Mycobacterium; species Mycobacterium sp. IDUB_19. Next base: position 49,864 of record NZ_JBVAXR010000028.1, read on the forward strand.
GACGGTCGCTCCGCGTTCGCGCTGTGGTTCACCGGCGGCATCTTCGTCAACCAGTCCGGCAATCGGTTCGTCAACGAGTCCCAGGCCTACGACCGGGCCGGCCGCGAGATCATCGCGCAGCTGCAAGACGGGTCGATCACGTTGCCGTACTGGATGATCTACGACGACAAGGAGGGCGAGGTGCCGCCGGTGAAGGCGGCCAACGTCAGCATCGTGGAGACCGAGAAGTACGTCGCCGCCGGCTTGTGGCACTCGGCGGACACGCTGGAGGAACTGGCCGCCAAGATCGGGGTGCCGGGCGCTGCGCTGGCGGCAACGGTGGTCCGGTTCAACGGTTTTGCCGCCTGCGGCGCCGACGAGGACTTCGGCCGGGGCGACGAGGCATTCGATCGCGCGTTCTCCGGGGGTGCGTCGCCGCTGGTGCCCATCGACCGCCCGCCGTATCACGCCGCGGCGTTCGGCCTGTCCGATCTGGGCACCAAGGGCGGCCTGCGCACCGACACCGCGGCGCGGGTGCTCGACACCTCCGGCAATCCCATCCCCGGCCTGTACGCGGCGGGCAACACGATGGCCGCGCCCAGCGGGCTGGCGTATCCCGGTGGGGGCAACCCGATCGGGACGAGCATGCTGTTCAGCCACTTGGCCGTGCTGGACATGCGAGACCGGCGCCTTTGACCAGTCCGGCGCTCTAGGCTGGACGGCGATGGACCGAGAATCCTTGAGGCCGGCACTGGATGCGGCCGCACTGCGCAGCGAGCTTGTCGGGACCGGATTGGGTTGGCGGCGCCTCGATGTCGTCGAGCAGACCGGTTCCACGAACGCCGACCTGTTGGCCCGTGCGGCGGCGGGCAATGACATCGCCGGAGCGGTGCTGATCGCCGAGCATCAGACCGCGGGCCGCGGTCGCCACGGCCGCGCCTGGTCGGCGTCCCCACGGGCGCAGATCACGATGTCGCTCGCGGTCAGCGTCGTCGACGTCCCGGTCACCGGGTGGGGCTGGCTGCCGCTGGCCACCGGTGTGGCGGTGGTCGACGCCGTGGCCCCACTACTTCAAGGGACCGGTGTGGAACTGGGCCTCAAGTGGCCCAACGATGTGCTGGCCGGCCCGCCCGGGTCCAAAGGCAAGCTGGCCGGAATCCTCGCCGAGGTCTCGCGGCCGGTGGTGGTAATTGGCTTGGGGCTCAACGTAACTCAGGCGCCTGAGGAGGTCGACGGGCCGGGGGCGACCTCGCTGCTCGACTTGGGCGTGGCCGCGCCCGACCGCGGCCGGCTGGTCAGCGCGGTGTTGCGCGAGCTCGGCCCGCGGCTCGTCGGGTGGCAGGCCGCGCGTGGGGCCGACTGGCAATTGGCGGCCGACTACCGCGCGCGCAGCCTGACCATCGGCGCCAGGGTGCGAGCTGCGCTGCCCGGCGGCAAGGAGATCGTCGGGACCGCCAGCGCTGTCGACGATCACGGCCGGCTCTGTTTGGAGACCGGTAACGAGACCGTCGTCGTTTCCGCCGGTGACGTCGTGCATTTGCGGAGCTAATGTCACCACATGAGTTATCCCGATAACGCCCTGGCCGCCGGCGAACAGGTCGTCATACATCGCCATCCGCATTGGAAGCGATTGATTTGGCCCGTGGTGACTTTCATCCTGGTGACCGGGCTGGCGGCGTTCGGGTCGGGCTACGTCAACTCCACGCATTGGGAGCAGGTCGCCAAGAACATCATCTACGGCGTCATCTGGGGGATCTGGTTGGTGATCGTCGGCTGGCTGACGCTGTGGCCGTTCTTGACTTGGCTCACCACACATTTCGTCGTCACCAATCGCCGGGTGATGTATCGGCACGGATTGCTGACCCGCGGCGGCATCGATATCCCGCTGGCGCGGATTAACAGCGTCGAATTCCGGGACAAGATTTGGGAGCGCCCGTTTCGCACCGGGACGCTGATTATCGAGTCGGCGTCACAAGATCCGTTGGAGTTCTACAACATTCCGCGGCTACGCGAGGTGCACGCGCTGCTGTATCACGAAGTCTTCGACACCCTGGGTTCCGAGGAGTCGCCGAGCTGAGTAGTCCGACTCGCCCGGTTGCGCCACGCGCGCAGCAGGGTGACGTTGCCGGACTCGACCTCGTCCTCGAAGACCTCGGCGATACCGCCCGCGGTAAGCGCGGACTCCAGCACCTTGTCGGGGTCGCGGGCGAATTGGTCGGGGAACACCCAGCGCCGGAACGCCCAGAAGCGAAATGCCATCTGCAGCAGGTTGCCGATGACGTAAGCAGAGACGAAGTCGGCGATGTTTTCCACGGTCAGCGACACTGCCGGCTCCCGCAGCTGCAGGACGTAGCTGGAGACCCACAGCGGCGCCATGCTCAGCAGCACGCCCACGCCGCTGAATGCGAAGAACAGCAGCGCCTCGTGGTGGCGTTCGCGGCCGCCCCGATTGCGGAAGCTCCACTCTCGGTTCAGCACGTAGGACGCGATGACCGCGACGATGCCGGCGATAACCTTGGCCGTGACCGGCTTGGTCTCCAGAATCGTCAGCTTGAGGGTGTAGAAAATTGCCGAGTCGATGATGAACGTGGTGCCCCCGACGATGGCAAATTTGATGAACTCATGATGGCGCTGTGCATAGGGCTGAATGGCCGCAGGCAAGCGCGCGATTGTGGCATCGGCGAAGGACACAACACGAGAGTGTACGGACGGACGCGAAAACGGCGCAAAATGGTACCTAACGATTCCGCGTCGTGGCCGGTCAACACGCTTTGGTCTGCGCACTTGTCTGCCGTGACACCATGATGGCCGTGCCGAGTACACGCATCCCGTTGGTCGCCATGGTCGGCGGGGGTCAACTAGCCCGGATGACGCACCAGGCCGCCATCGCGCTGGGCCAGAGCCTGCGGGTGCTGGCCACATCCGCCGACGAGCCCGCCGCCCTGGTCAGCCCCGATGTGGTGATCGGGTCGCACACCGAGCTGGAAGACCTGCGTCGGGTCGCCGCCGGCGCCGATGCGCTGACTTTCGACCACGAGCACGCCCCGACCGAGCTGCTGGAGAAGCTGGTCGCCGAGGGCGTCAATGTGGCGCCGCCGCCGCAGGCGCTGGTGCACGCTCAAGACAAGCTCGTCATGCGCCGACGGATGGAGGCCCTCGGCGTCCCGGTGCCCCACTATGCCGAGATCCGAAGTGTCGACGACCTCGATGCCTTCGCGCAGCGTATGGGCGGCCCGGTGGTCGTCAAGGCGATCCGCGGAGGTTACGACGGCCGCGGGGTGCGGATGGCCCGCGACCCTTCGCATGCCCGCGACATCGCGGCCAGTTTCCTGGCCGACGGGGTGCCGGTAATGGCTGAGCAGCAGGTGAACCTGCGCCGCGAATTGTCGGCGCTGGTGGCCCGCTCACCGTTCGGCCAGGGGGCCGCGTGGCCGGTGGTGGAGACGGTGCAAGACGACGGCATCTGCGTGCTGGTGATCGCGCCCGCCCCGGAGCTACCCCAGGGCGTGGCCGCCGCGGCACAGCAGCTGGCACTGCGGCTGGCCGCCGAACTCGGCGTGGTCGGGGTGCTTGCCGTCGAGTTGTTTGAGACCAGCGACGGCGCACTGCTGGTCAACGAGCTCGCGATGCGGCCGCACAACTCCGGGCACTGGACGATGGACGGGGCGCGCACCAGCCAGTTCGAACAGCATCTGCGGGCGGTGCTGGACTACCCGCTCGGCGACACCGATGCCATCGCGCCGGTGACGGTCATGGCCAACGTGCTGGGCGCCGCACAGCCGCCGGAGATGACCGTCGACGAACGATTGCACCACCTCTACGCGCGGATGCCCGACGCCCGGGTGCACCTGTACGGCAAGGCCGAGCGCCCGGGCCGCAAGGTCGGGCACATCAATTTCCTGGGCGGCGACATCGCGGACTTGCCGAAGCTGCGTGAACGCGCCGAGCTGGCGGCACACTGGATGTCAGTTGGGCAGTGGGCGGACGGATGGGATCCACATGAGTGAAGACCCCCGCGTCGGGGTGATCATGGGCAGCGACAGCGACTGGTCGGTGATGCAGGATGCGGCCGAGGCGTTGGCCGAGTTCGATATCCCGGCCGAGGTCCGGGTGGTCTCGGCACATCGCACCCCGGGCGTGATGTTCGATTACGCCCGCGGCGCGGCCGACCGCGGCATCGAGGTGATCATCGCGGGCGCCGGGGGCGCCGCGCACCTGCCCGGCATGGTCGCGTCCGCGACGCCGCTGCCGGTGATCGGGGTGCCGGTGCCGCTGGCCCGGCTGGACGGCATGGACTCGCTGCTGTCGATCGTGCAGATGCCTGCCGGTGTTCCGGTGGCCACCGTCTCCATCGGCGGCGCCCGCAACGCCGGCTTGCTGGCGGTTCGGATTCTCGCATCCTCCGACCCGGCGCTGCGGGCCCGGATCGTCGCGTTCTCCGAGCAGCTGGCCGAGAGCGTGCGGGCCAAGGATGCGGCCCTGCAGGAGCTCCAGGGTAAAGTTACCGGCGAGTAGTAAGAGGGCTAGGAGATCTCAAGATGGCTGGATGGGCGGGACACCCCGACTTCGATCTGTTCCAACTGCCCGAAGAGCACCAGGAATTACGGGCCGCTATCCGGGCGCTGGCGGAGAAGGAAATCGCTCCGCACGCCGCCGATGTCGACGAGAACGCCCGCTTCCCCCAGGAGGCGCTGGACGCACTGAACGCCTCGGGTTTCAACGCCGTGCATGTACCCGAGGAGTACGGCGGCCAGGGCGCCGACTCGGTCGCGGCCTGCATCGTCATCGAGGAGGTCGCCCGCGTCGACACCTCGGCGTCGCTGATCCCGGCGGTCAACAAGCTCGGCACCATGGGCCTGATCCTGCGCGGCTCCGACGAGCTGAAGAAGCAGGTGTTGCCGTCGATCGCCGATGGCAGCGCAATGGCCTCCTACGCCCTGAGCGAGCGCGAGGCCGGCAGTGACGCGGCAGCGATGCGGACCCGCGCCAAGGCCGACGGGGACGACTGGATCCTCAACGGCGCCAAGTGCTGGATCACCAACGGCGGCAAGTCGACGTGGTACACCGTGATGGCGGTGACCGATCCCGACAAGGGCGCCAACGGCATCTCGTCGTTCATGGTGCACAAGGACGACGAGGGCTTCACCGTCGGTCCGAAGGAAAAAAAGCTGGGCATCAAGGGCTCACCGACCACCGAGTTGTACTTCGAGGAATGCCGCATCCCCGGTGACCGCATCATCGGCGAGCCCGGCACCGGTTTCAAGACGGCGCTGGCCACGTTGGACCACACCCGTCCCACCATCGGTGCTCAGGCCGTGGGCATCGCGCAGGGCGCGGTGGACGCCGCGATCGCGTACACCAAGGACCGCAAACAGTTCGGCTCGTCGATCAGCACCTTCCAGGGCGTGCAGTTCATGCTGGCCGACATGGCGATGAAGGTGGAGGCCGCCCGGCTGATGGTCTACAGCGCCGCCGCCCGGGCCGAACGCGGCGAGTCGAATCTGGGATTCATCTCGGCGGCGTCGAAATGCTTTGCCTCCGATGTCGCGATGGAGGTCACCACCGACGCCGTGCAGCTGTTCGGCGGCGCCGGCTACACCATCGACTTCCCCGTCGAGCGGATGATGCGCGACGCCAAGATCACCCAGATTTACGAGGGCACCAATCAGATTCAGCGCGTGGTGATGTCGCGCGCGCTACTGCGCTGACGTTTCCCTGGGACCCGTTAGCTTGAAAATCAGCCCGCCGAATAAGATCGAGCGCTACAACTAAGCTCACGTAGCGTCAGCCGTTCGGGGATGTAGCGGCCACGCGTAGCGCCAAGTGGGCGAGGGCACGACTGCGGCAAGGGGTGCGAGATGCTGAGCCCAGTCACGCCCGCGGCGAACTGGCAGACACTGTCTTTGCTTTTGGTCGAGGACGACCGGGCCGACGCGGTGCTGGTCGAAGACCTGATTGCGCACGCGGTCGATGACATCCGCGTGACCTGGGCACAGTCGATGGCACATGCCGAGCGTGAGCTGGCTTCGGCCCGGCCCGACTGCGTGCTGCTGGATCTGCACCTGCCCGACGCCAGCGGCATCGAGGCGTTGGACCGCATCACCCAACGCGACGCGACGGTACCGATCGTGGTGCTGACCGGTTTGAACGACGAGTTCTTCGGGGCCTCTGCGGTCGCGGCCGGGGCACAGGATTATCTGGTCAAGGGCCGAGTCGAACCCGACATGCTGCGCCGTGCGCTGCTTTACGCGATCGAGCGCAAGCGCGTTGAGATCATCGCCGCGGATCTGCATGCGAGTCAGCTTCGAGCCCGCGAGAACGCCCTGCTGGAACGCGGCCTGCTGCCCTCTCCGTTGCTGCTGGACAACCCGGGTGTCGAGATCGTGGCCCGGTACCGGCCGAGTCGGGTGGACGCGCTGCTGTGTGGTGACTTCTACGACGTCGTGCAGACACCGGACCGGGTCGTGCATGTGTTGATCGGAGACGTCGCCGGACACGGGCCCGACGAGGCCGCGCTGGGCGCGGCGTTGCGGATCGCTTGGCGCGCACTCACATTCGCCGGCGTGCGCGCCACCGAACTGATGCACCAGCTCGACCGGGTGCTGCACGCCGAACGAACCGACACCGGTATCTTCGCGACGGTCCTGTCCCTCGAGATTGTGCCCGACACCGGGCGCATCACCTCGATCCGGGCCGGCCATCCGGGCATGTTGCGCCAAGGCGCCGGAACGGTGGAATGGATCGAGCCACCGGCCGGGCCGGCGCTGGGCCTGCGTGCCGACGGCTGGCCGCAGCACGAGCTGGAACTGCCGGTGGGCCACGGGCTGATGCTGCTCACCGACGGACTCTTCGAGGGATATTCCGGAACCGGCAACGAGCGACTTGGGGAGGATGGCTTGCTTGCACTTGCGCGTGCCCACAACGGCTTACCCGGTGCGGCCTTCGTCGACGCGCTGATCGACGGCGCCGGGGAACTCGCCCTGCCACGGGGCGGCCTTACCGATGACATCGCCGTGGTGCGCATAGAGCGGACGGCGACATGATCACCGACTCGCATCTGCGGGCGCAGCTCACCGTCCGGGGTTGGCTGTTCCTGGTGTTGCTGAGCATGGGCGTGCTGGTGCTCGCCGGCGCGATCGCCGGCGCGGCGTTGCTGAGTCGCGCCGACGACGTATCACGCGGCCTGAGTGAGCAGATAGCGCCGGCGCGGTTGGCCGCCTTCCAATTGCAGGCGGCGCTGCGCGACCAGGAGACCGGTGTGCGTGGTTATGTGATCGCCGCCGACCGGCAGTTCCTGACGCCGTACTACGACGGGCAGCACGCCGAACACGCGGCGGCCGAGGACATCCGGCGGTTGCTCGGGCAGCGCATGGACCTGATCAACGACCTGGATGCGATCGAGAGGGCCGCCGCAAACTGGCGGGCCAGCTCGGCTGAGCCGCTGATCGCGAACGTGACGCCAAACTCTCCTGGCGTCGCGAGCAGTAGAATTGCCGATCGCGGCAAAGTCGAATTCGACCATTTGCGTGAGCTTTTCGATACGCAGAACGCGGACTTCACCGCGGCGTCCGCGCATGCTACTGACGAATTGAACGACGTCACCGCATGGCGGGACTGGGTGCTGGGCGCGGTGGTGCTGGTGTTCTTCGGCCTCGCTATCACGTTGGGGCTGCTGACCCGGGCCGCCATCACCCGTCCGCTCGCGACGCTGGCCGCGTCGTGCCGGCGGATCACCGAGGGCAGCTTCACCGAATCCATCTCGCTCCCGCGGCGGCCCAAGGACATTCGGGACATGGCGATCGACGTAGAGAACATGCGCCAGCGGATCGTTTCGGCGCTCGACATCTCGCGAGCGGCCGAGGCGCGACTGGACGAGCAGGCAATCGAATTGAAGCGCTCCAACGCCGAACTCGAGCAGTTCGCCTATGTCGCTTCACACGATCTGCAGGAGCCGCTGCGCAAGGTCGCCTCGTTCTGTCAGTTGCTGGAGAAGCGCTACGGCGACCAGCTCGACGAGCGCGGTATCGAATACATCGGCTACGCGGTCGACGGCGCCAAACGCATGCAGGTGCTGATCAACGACTTGCTGAGCTTCTCGAGGGTCGGCCGGGTGGGCAGCAAGCACACCGAGGTCGATCTGGACGCGACACTGGATGCGGCGGTGGCCAACCTCGGCGCCGCCATCGAGGAATCGAACACCGAGATCGTGCGCGCAGGCCGGCCGCTGCCGCAGGTCATCGGCGACCCGACCCTGTTGACGATGTTGTGGCAGAACTTGATTGGCAACGCGATCAAGTTCCGACACATCGATCGGTCGCCCCGCATCGTCATCGACTGCGAACTGCGTTCCGACACTCATCAGTGGTTTTTGACGGTGTCGGACAACGGTATCGGCATCGCCGAGGAGTTCACGGACAAGGTCTTCGTCATTTTCCAGCGTCTGCACGGCCGCGAGGTGTATCCGGGAACCGGTGTTGGGCTGGCGCTGGTGAAAAAGATCGTCGAATACCACGACGGCACCGTCCGGATCGACACGACCTACACCGACGGAACCCGATTCGAGTTCACCCTCCCCGTTCCTGTGGACGTGGAACGCCCGACCGCCCTGGAAGGAGCGCGTCAATGACACCCGCCAGCAGAGCAATCGAGATCCTGCTCGTCGAAGACGATCCGGGAGACGAACTCATTACCCGGGAGGCGTTGGAGCACAATAAATTCCAGAACCGGCTGCATGTCGCACACGACGGGGAAGAGGGCCTGAACTTCCTTTACCGGCGCGCGGGGTTCGAGGACGCGCCGCGGCCGGATCTCATCCTGCTGGATCTGAACCTGCCGAAGTACGACGGTCGCCAGCTGCTGGAAAAGATCAAGTCCGACGCCGACCTCGCGCGCATCCCGGTCGTCGTGCTCACCACCTCCTCGGCGGAGGAAGACATCGTGCGCAGCTACAAGCTGCACGCCAACGCCTACGTCGCCAAGCCGGTCGACCTCGACCAATTCATCAGCGCGGTAAAGCAGATCGACGAATTCTTCCTTCAGGTCGTCCGGCTTCCGGGCGTCTAGCGGCGCTAGGACTCCGCATACCGTCGGGCGAATATCGTGATCAGCCGCCCGACGCCGATCAGCAGCAACAGGAACACGATCAGCAAGAAGGCCGCATCGTAGGACAGGTCCTGGGCCGTCTTGGACGGCAGATTGTAGAACGTCCAGATCGGATAGGTCAGGTAACCGACCGGCGAGTGGGTAAGTTGTCCGGTTGGCAGCGATGCCGACCAGCCCGCCGTGTAGAGCATCGGTGCCGTTTCGCTGATCGCCAGCGCCAGGGCCACCAGCGTGCCGGTGACGATCCCGGGAATTGCGGGCTTCAGCACGATCTTGCGCAGCGTCCAATTGATCGGAAGACCCAGTGCCTGTGCACCTTCCCGGTATGACGTCGGCACCTGAGCGAGTGCCGACTCGGTCGCCTTGGTGATGTAGGGAATGCTCATCACGGAGAGCACCAACACCCCGGCCGCCAGGGAAAACCCCCAGTCGAAGTTCACTACCAGCGCGAGATAGCCGACGTACCCGAGCACGATGGCGGGGATGCCGGACAGCACCTCGTAGGCACCACGCAGAATGGATTGTGTTCTACCCATTGCGAATTCGGAGAGATAGATTCCTGCTAACACGCTCACGGTGCCACCTACCAGCATAACGCCGACGCCGAGGACCACCGTCCCGACGATGGCGTTGCGCAGGCCGCCGCCGTTGCCCTGGGTGTCCTGCACCAGCACGCTGAAGCGGAAAACCGGCAAGGCGCGGCTGACGACGCCGATCAGCATCCACAACGTCGGGATTACCACCGCTGAAAGGCAACCGAAGCAGCACGCCCAGAAGGCAATGTTGGCGGTCTTGCGTCGAACCGCGACCGATCCCATCTCACACCCCTCGCCCGACGGGTAGCGCGGTACCCGAAGCGCGGCGCACCAGCGCACGGGCGGCCATGTTCGTCAGCAACGTGATCAGCATCAGCACCAGGCTTACTTCCGCGAGTGTCTTCACCGCGAAGTTGGTGGAGTCGGTGAGCGCCGAATCCAGTTGTGACACAACGGTCGCAGCGATGGTGGTCATTGTCGAGTAGATATTGGTGGGCATCGCGCCCAATTCCGCCCCTGACACCATGGCGACGGCCATCGTCTCGCCCAGCGCGCGTCCGAGTCCCAGCACCACGGCGCCGACAATGCCACTGGAGACCCATGGCAGGGTGACCCTGCGCGCGCACTCCCAGTCGGACATCCCCAGCGCGGTCGCACCCTCGCGAGGCAGCACCGGCACCTGCCGGATCAGGTCGCGGCAGGTGCTGGAGATGATGGGCACGATCATCACCGCCAGCACCAGGCCGGACACCAACATGCCCTCTCCGTTGCCGGTGTTACCGCGAAAGTAGTTCAGCACCGGTACGTTCGGCGCGTTTCGGGCGATCACTGGCGCCACCTGGTGAGCGATAAATGGTCCGAACGTCATTGCGCCCCAAAGGCCGACGACGACGCTGGGAATGCCGGCGAGCAATTCGAGCACCATGCCGACGGCGGACGCGAGACGCTTCGGCAACCGTTGTGCGATCGCGAATGCGGCGCCGAGGGACACCGGCACCGCGAAGATCAGGGCGATCGCCGAGCTCGCCAGGGTGCCGACGATCAACGGCAGCGCCCCGTAATCGACGCCGACTGGATGTGCGACGCCGTGGGTGATCACCGTGTCGCCGTAGGTGCTGCCCGGGTTCCATGCGGTGCCCGTGAAAAAGTGCAGCCCATTGATCCTGATCGCGCCCATCGCCTCGATAACCAGCGTCGCCAGCACGAACACCAGCGCGAGCAGCGGAATTACCGCGGCCACCGCACCGGCCCATCGGATAGCGAGGCCCTCGCGGCGTGCGCGGCGGCCCGGCGCACGCTCGGGGTTACAGAGCCCGGACGGCAATAGAAGCGTCACCGAAGCTGCTTAGCCGGAGATCTTGGCGATCTGGGCATCGGATAGCTTCGCCACCGACGCCGGCAGCGGCTGAAAGTGGAACTGGTCCAGGAAGGTCGGGCTGTTGCCGTCGGTCACCGCCCAGTGCAGGAAGGCCTGCATCGTCTGTGCGACGGCGGGGTCCTTCTGGTTGCTATAGACGACCGCGTACTCGTAGTTGACGATCGGGTACCCCTCCGGCGCGGGACCGTTGATCAGCGAAACCACCTGGTTCGCCGGGGTCTGCGCGGCGAAGCCGGCGGCCTCGGCCGCGACGCTTTGCGCGTTGGGCAGCAGGTAACTGCCTGACGCATTGGCTAATTCGGCCTCGCCCAGCCCCTTCTGGCTGGCTTGGTCGAGGTAGCTGGTGCCGATGTAGGCCACGCAACCGGGGGTTTGAGCGCAGCCGGTCACCATGCCGCCCGCGCCGTTCTCCCCCAGCGCACCGGGCACCGCGGGGAAGGCGATGGTGGTGTTGTAGCCGGGTGACTTACCCCAGCCGTCGGGGTCTTGCTTCGACAGATACTGGGTGAACACGAAGGTGTCACCGGACCCGTCGGAGCGGTGTAGCGGAACCACCGTCGTCGCAGGCAAATTCACCCCGGGGTTCAGCGCGGCGATCTGCGGGTCGTTCCAGGTTTTGATCGTGCCCTGATACATCGCCGCCAGCACCTTGCCGTTCAGCTTGAGGTGCTCGGTAACCCCGGGCAGGTTGTAGTTCACCTGCTCGGCGGAGACCGCCAGCGCGACGTTCATCAGCCCTTGGTGCGCGGACAGATCGCCGCCGGACAGGTAGGCGCCGGACGCGCCGATGTTGACCGCTCCGGCGGCGGCTTGGGAGATCCCGGCACCGGATCCGGTGCTGCCGGTGGTGATCGAGACGTTGGGATATTTCGCGTTGTAGGCCGGAGCCCAGAGATTCATCAGTGGGTACAGCTCGGTGGCGCCGGTCTCCGACAATGCCACCTTCGATGTCGCCGGCGACGCCGAAGGGCTACCTGCCGTGGATCCGGTACTCGCCGAACCGCCCGTCGAGCTCGAACCGCAGGCCGTTGCCGCCAGCAGCACCGGCACGGCGACCAATAGGGTACGCAATCGAATCTTCATGGGACCTCACCTTTCTCGTCCCCCGTCTGCGCCCCCACGCGGTTGTATGGCTGTGAAGCCCGAGATGTACCGGACTGTTTCGGCATGCTTCGGCGACAAGAACAACTGCGCGGTGGGCGCCTCCTCGACGAGCCGGCCGTCGAAGAACAACGCGGTGCGATCACCTATCCGGGCTGCCTGGCCGAGATCGTGCGTCACCACGATCACGGTGAGCCGGTTGGTGAGCGATCGAATGAGGTCTTCGATCTTCTCGGTCGTGGTGGGGTCCAGCGAGGAGGTGGGCTCGTCGAGCAGCAGCACTTCTGGGTTCACCGCGAGCGCGCGGGCCAGACACAGCAACTGCTGCTGACCACCGGAGAGCCGGAACGGCGAATCGCGCAGCCGATCCTTGACCGCATCCCACAGGCCCACTTCGGCCAGCCGGGCCTCGGCAACGTTCTTGAAGTCCTTGCGCGGCACCATCTTATGAGCGCGCACGCCGGCGATCACGTTGTCGATAATCGACATCGGGAAAGGATTGGGACGCTGGAACAGCATCCCGACCCGGCGCCGAAAATCCATCAGGTCTTGGGTTTTGAAAATGCTGCGCCCGCCGAGCAATACATCGCCGCTGTGCCGGTAGCCAGCGACCCGGTCATTCATGCGATTCAGGGTGCGCAGGAAGGTCGTCTTGCCGGAGCCGGTCGGTCCGAGCAAGGACGTGACAGCATGTGCTGGAAAGTCCAGGCTCACCTCGTCGAGCACTACCATGGCGCCGAAGCTCAGCGTGAGGTTGACCGCCCGCATCGCGAAATTCGTTACCTGCAAACCGGTCTCGCCGCTGAGTCGTTCGGGACTTATCAACACCCCATCAAGCTACGTCGCTCGACGGCGCTGCTGACCATGCGCGGCCATCCTCTGCACATCTTCAAAGCCCTCGCTCATCCTGCGCCCAGCTTCGATGACGGTCGCAGGATTCTGGATTTCTTCAGAGGCACCGCTCAGGCTGCACCCAGCTTCCGAGGTTTCTATATGCACGGGGGCTCCGGTGGCGGAGTGAGTGTGTCCGCCACCCTGACATTTCAGAGGAGTTCCGGTGACTCACAACCGAGCCGGTGTCACGCTGAGTCTGCTGGGCGCCTGCGCGCTGGCCTTGTCGGGTTGCGGCAGCACCACTCACGCTTCGTCGTCGGGATCTGGCCCCACGCCCGCGACGGTGCAGTGCGGCGGCAAGAAACAACTCAAGGGCAGCGGCGCGGCGGCGCAGGAAAACGCGATGGAACAGTTCGTCTTCGCCTACGTTCACGCCTGCCCGGGATCGACACTGGACTACAACGCGAACGGATCCGGCGCCGGGGTGACGGATTTCCTGAACAACGTCTCCGATCTGGCGGGTTCGGGTGATCCGCTTGATCCATCGAAGGGTCAGGTCGATCGGGCCGTGCGACGGTGCGGCTCGCCGGCATGGGACCTGCCGACGGTGTTTGCGCCCATCGCGATCACCTACAACGTCAGCGGCGTGAATTCGCTGAAACTCGACGCTGCCACGCTGGCACGGATCTTCAACGGTGCCCTCACCCGGTGGGACGATCCGGCGATCAGGTCGCTCAATCCGGGTATCAACCTGCCGCCGGCCACCATTCGCGTGTTATTCCGCAGCGACCAGTCCGGCGACACATCCAACTTCCAGCAATACCTGGTTGCCGCGTCCAACGGCGCGTGGGGCAAAGAGGCCGGCCAGACGTTCCTGGGCGGTGTCGGTGAGGGCGCCGCCGGCGACGACGGTACGTCGGCGCAAGTGCAGAGCACCGACGGGTCGATCACCTACAACGAGTGGTCGTTCGCGGTGGGAAAGCAATTGAGCATGGCCCAGATCGTCACCTCGGCCGGTCCTGATGCGGTGTCGATCACCACCGACTCGGTCGGCAAGACACTCACCGGAGTCACGTTCAAGGGGCAGGGTAACGACCTGGTGGTGGACACGTCCTCGTTCTACAAGCCGACCCAGCCCGGTGCCTACCCGATCGTGGAGCCGACCTACGAGGTCGTCTGCTCGAAGTATCCGGATTCGGCGACCGGCGCGGCGGTAAAAGCGTTCATGCAGGCCGCAATTGGGCCCGGCCAGGTCGATTTGGACCAGTACGGAGCGATCCCGCTGCCGAATTCCTTGCAATCGAAAATAGCGACGGCCGTCAATGCGATTGCGTAATTCGCTGAATCTTCAAGAAGGAGCGTGGCCGGTGAACGGAACTGTTTCGCGAGCGGGGACTCGATTTGGGCATTATCAGCTGAAGCGGCTGCTGGGTCGCGGCGGCATGGGTGAGGTGTATCAGGCCGAGGACACCCGCAAGCACCGGGTCGTCGCGCTGAAGCTGATCTCGCGGGAATTCTCCACGGACGCAACGTTTCGCGCGCGGATGCAACGGGAGGCCGACACGGCGGGGCGGCTGACCGAACCGCACATCGTGCCGATCCACGACTACGGCGACATCGACGGTCAGTTCTACGTCGAGATGCGGATGATTGAAGGCACCTCATTGCGCAGCATGTTGATGAACTACGGCCCGCTGACGCCGGTCCGCACCGTTGCCATCGTGCACCAAATCGCGGCCGCCCTGGACGCCGCGCACGCCAGCGGCGTCACTCACCGCGACGTCAAACCGGAGAACATCCTCGTCACCAACGACGACTTCGCCTATTTGGTGGATTTCGGTATCGCCCGCGCCGCCACCGACCCCGGGTTGACCCAGGTCGGAATCGCCTTGGGCACCTACAACTACATGGCCCCGGAGCGATTCACCGGCGACGAAGTCACGTATCGCTCCGATATCTATGCGCTGGCTTGCGTATTGGGTGAATGTTTGACGGGGGCACCGCCATATCGGGCCGACAGCCTCGAACGGTTGATCGCCGCACATCTACTCGAGCCGGTTCCGCGGCCCAGCCAGCTGCGGCCGGGCCGGGTGCCGCCCGCTTTGGATCAAGTGATCGGTAGGGGCATGGCCAAAAACCCGGCGGACCGGTATTTCACCGCCGGGGATCTGGCCGCGGCCGCCCACGACGCGCTCACCGCACCCGAGCCGTACCAAGAAGCCACGATCCTGCGGCAAGGCCCGCAAGCGGGTGGTGAAACGATGGCCCGCCCCGTGTCCTGGGACGCCCGCGAGGGTGGGTGGCGGCAGCCCGGCCCGCCGGCGATCTCGATGCCGCAACCGGTTGGCCCGCAACGTGACTCGGTGAGCCGGCAGAAGCGCAGGAAGCGGCTACTCGTCGGTGCGGCGGTGGTCCTGGCCATCGCGGCGATCGGCACCACCGGGTACCTGGGAACGCGACCCTCGGCGGCGTCCAAACAACCGGAGTCGGGGCAAATCGTGCTGCCGTTCAACGGGATTGACTTCCGTCTGTCTCCCGGCGGGGTGGCGCTGGACAAGGCCGGCGACGTGTACGTCACAAGTGAAGGCATGTACGGACGTGTGGTGGAACTGGCGCCCGGGTCGAGCAATCCCGCCGTGCTGCCCTTCAGCGGGCTTTACCAGCCGCAGGGACTCGCGGTGGATGGCGCCGGCACCGTGTACGTCGCCGATTTCAACAACAGGGTGGTGAAGTTGGCGGCGGGGTCGAATACCCAGACGGTGCTGCCATTTTCCGGCCTCAACTATCCCGAAGGCGTTGCGGTGGACGGCCAGGGCAGTGTCTACGTCGCCGATCGGGGTAACAGCCGGGTGGTGAAGTTGGCGGCGGGATCGAATACCCAGACCGTGCTGGCGTTCACCGGCCTGAAGAATCCGGACGGTGTGGCCGTGGATCCCGCCGGCAATGTCTACGTCACCGACACCGACAACAACCGGGTGCTGACGTTGGCGTCGGGCTCATCGGCTCAGACCGTGCTCCCGTTCGGCAGTGTTCCCGTGCCCTGGGGCATCGCGGTGGACAACGCCGGCGACGTGTTGGTCACCCAACACGATGCCAACCAGGTGCTGAAACTGGCCGCCGGGTCGAACACCCCGACGGTGCTGCCGCTGACCGGCCTCAACACTCCGTTGGGGGTGACGGTGGATAACGCCGGGAGCGTCTACGTCGCCGACCGTGGCAATGACAGGACGGTCAAACTGGTGGCCTGACCGGCTCCTCGGGGCACACGATGCCGCGCTCGGTCACCTCGTACACCCGCGTGGTCGCGATGTCGAAGAAAATGCCGACCACCAGCAGATCGCCGGACGCGACCGCGCCGGCCAAGATCGGGTGGTGGGTCAGCCTTTCCAGCTGGATGGCGACGTTCACGATGCCCAGCTGGTCGATCGCCGAGTAGCCGTTGGATTCGGCGCTCGCGCGCGCCGGATGATGATTGCGGTACGCGTCCAGGCT
Organism: Mycobacterium sp. IDUB_19; assembly: GCF_055419445.1. Lineage (NCBI taxonomy): Bacteria > Bacillati > Actinomycetota > Actinomycetes > Mycobacteriales > Mycobacteriaceae > Mycobacterium > Mycobacterium sp. IDUB_19. The sequence continues at coordinate 66,286 of NZ_JBVAXR010000028.1, forward strand.
TTCGCGCGCATATTCGAGCCACTGGCCCATCGGGGTCACGGGCTGGTCGGCGTTCTCCTCGATGAGCACCTTCATGGCGGCGCACGACGAGTGTCCGCAGATGACAACCGAACGCACGCCCAGTTGGTTGGCGGCGAATTCGATTGCGGCGTCGACAGATCGGTCGTGGGCACCGGTCGGCACCAAGTTGCCGAAATTGCGGACGGTGTAGAGGTCGCCGGGGCCGCTGGCGGTGATGACGTTGGGCAGGATGCGTGAGTCGGCACAGGTGAGGAACAGCGCATACGGGTCCTGCGCACCGCCGAGCCCGGCAATGTGCTGGTGCAATACCGCGGCTCCGTTGCGGTGGTACTCATCGACGCGATCGAGAATAGAGGCTTCGCCGTTGTTTTGGTGATTCCCGCGGGCCGACTTCCACGGCACCAGTCCAATCTGGCCCGAAGCGAAGTGACGCTTTGGCGGACTGGCATGCGCGTTGTCCAGCGTCGCGGCTGTTGTCTCGACGATTGCCACCACACCGCCGCGAGCCTCGTGGGCGCGTTGCCAATCGGAGATGGCCTCCGAGACGGAGTCGTCGATGTAGTCCGCGTTCATGTTCACCGTTACCGCCGACCCCTGTGGCACCGACGAGAGCGCTTTGGTCAGGCGCGGCAGCAGCAAGAAGCTCAGCGTGCCGTCGATGTCGACGCGCCACTGCTTGGAATCCTGGCCGCCAACCGGCTGCACCGAAACGGGCGCGCGTGTCACCCTGACCAGAAGGAAGCCGACCGCGACCGCGAGTCCAATAGCCACACCTTCCAGCAAGTTGAGGAAGACCACGGACAAGATGGTGACGGCATAGACCACGAAATTACCTGTGCGCCAAGCCAGTTTGATGTGAGCCAGCTTGATCAGCTGGGTACCGATCACGATCAGCAGCCCGGCCAGCGCTGCCTTGGGGATGAGTTCGACGAGGTCGGTGAACAGCGAGGCGAACAACAGAATCCACACGCCGTGCAGCACCGCCGATACCCGGGTGCGGGCACCGGCGGCCACATTGGCCGAACTGCGCACGATGACACCGGTGATGGGCAGCCCACCCAGCAATCCGGACACCACGTTCGCGGTGCCCTGGCCGATGATTTCTCGATCGAAGTTCGTCCGCGGGCCGCTGTGCAGCTTGTCGACACCGACTGCGCACAACAGTGATTCGACGCTGGCGATCAGGGCGATCGTCAGGACGCCGACGACTATGTCCTCGGTCTCGTCAATCCACGGCTTGCCCTTTGGGGTTGTTCCCAAGATGTTTGGCAAGTTGAGGGCATCGAAGAAGTTGCCCGAGAGGGAGATTCGGTCGGCATCCAGTCCCGCTGCGATCGCGAGTGCCGTGGCCGCGACGATGGCCACCAGCGGGGCCGGGATCATCCGCACCTTGGCGGGCAGCTTTGACCAGACCAACAAGATGACGATGACCGTCCCGCCGGTGATCACTTCATCGAGTTCGTGATGAAGGATGCCGCTCGGCAGCGCCACGAGGTTCTGCCATGCCGAGCTGTGTGACGATCCGCCCATCAGGACGTGAATTTGCTGCAACACGATGGTGATCCCGATGCCCGCCAGCATCGCGTGCACCACCACTGGCGCAATCGCCAACGCGGCGCGTGCCATCCGGCTCAGGCCGAATCCGATCTGCAGCGCGCCCGCGCCGATGGTCATCAGGCACAACATCGGGAAGCCGAGGTCATCGATCAACCCGGCGACTACGACCGTGAGGCCCGCGGCCGGGCCACTGACCTGAACCGACGACCCACCGAATGCCCCGGCGACGATGCCGCCCACCACCGCGGCGATCAAACCCGCGGCCAGTGGGGCGCCGGAGGCGATCGCGATGCCCAGCGAAAGTGGCAGGGCCACAAGGAATACGACAAGCGAGGCGGGAACGTCGTGGCGCAGATTCTGCAGAAACGACCCGGATTCGGCCGTTTCACCGATATTGCTGATAGGCGCGTTCATAAGTCGACTCCTCCGGCTGACGACTCTTTATGACCGGTAGAACGTCGTGTGTCAATTGCGAGCGTACGCGGTGCATACGCCAATACCGCTCAAATCGGCGGACGGCAAGACATCGCGCCGCCTGCGGCTAGTTCGTGTGAGGAAGCTTGCTCCGGTTGCCCGATTGCCTCGATGAACGGCTACGAACTCATCGACAACTCAAAGAAAGCCAGGTGTCAGTGCGTTGACAACGGTTCGTTTCATCGGCAATTCAAAGAAAGCCCAAGCGGGAAATCAGGACTCGGTCAGAAACGTGTCGTTATGCTGGCCGGCAGCCGGCGGAGGATCGGCGGCTGCCGCGGCGAAGCTGGAGTAACGCGCCGGGGTGCGGATCACCGTGATTTCATCGGCACCGCTGCCGACCGTGAGCGCGAGTTCGTTCTCGGCGAACAGCGGGGTGCCGACCACCTGCTTCCACGTGTAGGCCAGGCAGGCCATCAAGCCGCCTTCTTGCAGCAGCTCAACCCATTCGGCGGCGGTCTTGGCGGCCAGCGCCGACTCGAGTTCCTCGGTCAACTCGTGGTAATTCACGGCGCGGGAACGCTGGTCGATGAACCGTTCGTCTTCCAGCATGTCGGGCCTGCCGATGATCTCGCACAACTTCGCCCAGTGCTTGGGCACATACGCACTGATCACCAGGTACCCGTCGGCGGCCTTGAAGGCATCCGACGGTTGGGTGGCGAAGCCAACGCCCTTGCGCTTCTTGGTAGTTGGCGCCGCATCCGGCTTCGGCTTGGGCTGCTCGCTGGGCTTGTTCAGGTGAATCGTGAGTTGGCTGGCCTGCAGCCCCACCGCGACGTCGTACATCGCGACGCGGACCACGTCGGCCACGCCGTGGCGCTCGCGGTTGAGCAGCGCGGCCAGCACCGCCTGGGCCAGCACGTGGCCGCTGGCGGCGTCGACGAGCTGGAACGGAATGATCTGCGGCTTGCCGCTCGGTGTGGGCATCCCGGTGGTCATGCCCGACTCGGCGGCAACCATCAGGTCGACGCCCGGCCTGCTGCCTTCCGGGCCGTTGCCGCCGTAGGCGGACAGCCGCGCGTAGATCAGCTTCGCGTTGCGAGCCTGTAAATCGTTGGGGCCCAACCCCATACGCTCCATCACCCCGGGGCGAAAGCCCTCCAGCACGACGTCCGCGGTGTCGACCAGCCGCAGTATCTGCTGTTTGGCTTCATCGTTGGTCAGATCCACCGCCACCGATTTCTTACCCCGGTTGTGCGGCCAAAACAGGGTGGGCAGCGGTGGCCGGCCGGGCAGCACCGCGACGATCTGGCGTGCCGCCTCGCCGCCGGGTGCTTCGACCTTGATGACTTCGGCGCCGAGGTCGGCCATGATTTGTCCAGCCAGCGGCCCGGCGATGTTCTGCGTGAAATCGAGTACCCGGTATCCGTCAAGTGGCTTGGCCGGCTGGCTGTTTGGCATCGTGGAGCCTTCCTCTTACCCTGCCTTGTGCAAAACTGCGGTGCAGTAATAGTTCTTGGCGAACGGTGCATCGTCGCCGTCGGGCTGCTGCGGTAATCCGTTGTCGGCCAACAACTGATTCAGCGGAGTGCTCACCGGCTGCCAGCCATGGTTGCGCAGATAGGTGGCCGCATCATTGCGCTCCCCGGGAAAGCCCAGATCGACGAGTTCGACATCGAGGCCGTTCTCCTGCCACCGCTGGCTGGCGCCGTCCAACGCGTTTTGGTTGGAGCCGGTATTGATGAAGATTTCGGCCACCAGCTGGCTGCCATCGGCGGACAGCTCGGTGATGTTGTCCAGCAGGCGGTCCTGGGCCTCCGGCGGCAGGAAGCCCAGCAGGCCCTCGGCGGCCCACGCGGCGGGTTGTGCGGTGTCGAACCCGGCCTGCTTCAGCGCCGACGGCCAATCGTGGCGCAGGTCGACCGGGACGGCCCGGATCTCGGCGGTGGGCTTGGCGCCGAGCGCCTCGATCGTGGTGGTCTTGAACTCGATGACCTCCGGCTGGTCGATCTCGAACACCGTCGTGCCCGGTGCCCACGGAAGTCGATAGCCGCGTGCGTCCAGGCCGGCGGCCAGGATCACAACCTGGCGGATGGCCGCGGTCGCGGCGTCGGCGAAGAATGCATCGATATAGCGGGTGCGCGCCGCCAGCAGGTCGGTCATGCGCTGCATGCCCCACGGCGCACCGGGCTCGTCGACGTCGGCGGCGCTGATTTCGCCGTTGGCCCAGCGGGTGAAGAAGTCGACGCCCACGGCGCGTACCAGCGGCTCGGCAAACCGGTCGTCGATCAACTTGTCCTTGGTGGCCCGGGCCCGTCCGGCGGCCACCATGGTGGCGGTGGCTCCCACGCTGGTGGCCAGGTCCCAGGTGTCGTTGTCGCTGCGTGCCACGGATGCGTCCCTTCCGCCGTTTTACTGGTTAGACAGATTAACGATACGGACTCCGGTGGTGACCAAAGACCTCGGGCGACGGTGGCGTTGCGCCCTTATCGATGGCCGACCGCGGCGAGCAGCATCGACGTGTGCAGACATTGGCGGGATGGGCCAGGCGCCTAGGCCTGGAAGGTCGGTCACTATTTCTTTTTGCGAAGTCAGGGGGATTGCACCCGATCCCGGCCCGTCGGATCTTCGGCGTGCTGGCCGCGCTGGACCGCTATGGGCTGTTGGGCGCGGCCACGGTGATCGCTGCGGCTCGAGACCACGACGGCGTGGCGCTGATCGATGAGCGTGGTGCGCTGAGCTTCGGTGACCTGGACCAGCGGACGAATGCGTTGGCTAACGAGTGGCGCCG
>NZ_JBVAXR010000029.1:0-71039 GCF_055419445.1 Mycobacterium sp. IDUB_19
CGACAGGGTCTGCGCAGCCGGCGCCGTCGTGGTCGCCAGTTGCGATAGGTGGGTCGCGGTGTTGGTCCCCGACGTGGTGCTCGACTGAGCGACCGCGGCCGCTTGTGTCTGGGAGCCGGAGTCGTTGGTGGTCTGCGGTGGCTCCGCGAACGGCGACAGCTGTGACGCGGTCGCCGACGAGCCGGCATAGGCGTACATGGCGGCGGCATCCTGCGCCCACATCTGCATGTAGTGGGCTTCGGTGGCCGCGATCGCGGGGGTGTTTTGACCCAAGAGGTTGGTGGCGATCAATGTCGCGAGCAGAGAGCGGTTGGCCGCAATGATGGGCGGCGGCACCGTGGCCCCGAAGGCCGCCTCGTAGGCGCCCGCGGCGAGCTTGGCCTGGGTGGCCGCCAGCTCGGCCTGAGCGCCAGTCGCGCTCATCCATTGCACATACGGCGCGGCCGCGGCGGCCATCGCGATCGAGGACGGACCGCTCCACGGTCCAACGGTCAGGCTTTCGATCGTCGAGCCGTACGACACCGCCGTCGAGTGCAGCTCCGCAGCTAACTCATCCCAGGCTGCGGCGGCGGCCAGCATCGGTCCGGCTCCCGCACCGACATACATCCGACCGGAGTTGATCTCCGGTGGTAACGCCCCGAAGTCCAACACTTCTTACCTCCGCTCCCTCATTTGGCCGCCATGGTAGGCGCGGATTCGTGACCGTCGCCGCAAACGCACCGAGCTCTAATGAAACACATTGAATCCACCGTGTAATACACGTGTTTAGCGACAACCAACAGCCTTATACTCCCTGGCCAAGAATTTCTCAGGATCCCCTGCGATCCCGACCGAACTTGCGGCCCCAATATAGCGATCATTATGAGCAGAACTTATTCGCGACGCGTTCCTGATGGGTAATCGCAATGTAAAAAATAAATGTCACTGCGCCGGATGCTCGTGTGAGAACTCGGCTGTGACGTAGCTAACGCATGGAATAGTAAACTACCTGTGTGATAGCCATTTATCCAGCATCCAGCGACGGGTCACCGACGGCCCGTGGTATCTAAAATCCGGTTAACATGATGACAGATCTGCGCAATCTGCCATCGTGCTAACCGCTATTCAAAACTATTGTTTACTGGGTGCCTCACAAGGTCTATGGCCTTCCTTCTGGATAGCGCCAAAGAATGTAGTCGCAGAAATGCAGAAATGCCGAATCAGCGCAGCAACGCATAAAGCCTTGCGCCGATATCGCGTGGTCTTTGTTTTACGTCAAGCAAGCACCAGCGATGCTAGCGGTATTTACTGTTTTGCTGTCGGCCGTTTTGCACCTTTGCTTGCCGGCATTTGCGCGCCCGTATGTCTCCGAAAATTGCGACCCGAGAAGTCAATGACCGCTTGGTGCGCCTTCGTCCCGGCAGCGCCCCAGAAGTCCGCTGCGGCAAGCAAATCGCCAACACCGGACCGTGCTCAGCCTCGAGCGAGACGGTGTGGGCGCGGGCCCGCGTGCAACGTGCGTGCAGGTCGCCAAGTGGCAAGCTAATCGTCATACTTTGCTCCCCTAAACTTCACCAAGCGTAAGCAGCGCAGCTGCAACTCGACTTATTGGCTTCTGAGGGTTTGCTGTGAGCGTGAGGGCCCAAGTAAGTGCCGTGGCGGGCTCACACAACCATGAGCTTGCGCTCGTTGTTAACTACCCCTCGCGGGGTTTGTGCCGCCACTGTCGACAGACAGCCGTTCGGGGCAGTAAACGCTGGCGGCCGCCTGGACGAACTTCGCAGCGGCCGCCGTGGTGAACGCCGGGTTGAGCTCGTGGACGTCCCTGATGATGTCGAGCTGTGCGATCCCCGAGTTGGCCAAGTCGCACACCTTTTGGCCCGCCTTAATCGCGCGGTCCGGGTTCTGATAGCTGATACCCGCTTTGGTGAGCGCCGCGAGGAAGGCATCGTCATCCGAGTCGGCATGTGCTGGTATGGCCAGGCCGACTGAGGCGACGACGCTTGCCAGAAGCGGGAGGACTTTCATGGCGGTGACTACCCGGCGGCGGGCGGTCGCCCGATGACACGCGGGCGGAAGCCGTATATCGGGTCAGCGAACTCGTCCTGATGCCCACCAGCAGGAATCCCGGCCATGGGCATCCCGGGCATGCCGGCGCCTCCCGCCTCTTCCATCACCATTGGGGTGGCGGCGCCGAAGCTGTGATATGCACCCGCGCCAACCTGAGTCGTTGCCGCCACTGTGCTGACCGTTGCTCCGGTGGCCCCCCAAGACGGTGGGACCGACAAGGCCCCCACCAGGCTCGCCTGTCCCACCCCCGCCGCCGCTGCCGCGCCGGGCGCAGTCACCGATGCCAGCGACGCGGCACCCCCGAGCCCGGCGCCCAGAACTCCCAGTCCCGACGTGCTTGAGTCGACTGCGTTGAAGGCGCCTATGGAGTTGGACGCCACCTGCCCATCGACGAATGTCGTCGGGTTCATAATTCCGTTGGTGGTGAACCCGTTGAATAAGCCGGAGACACTGTTGTTGTTGAGGAAGGCCCCAAGCAGGTTCGGGTTTGAATTGCTGAAAGTGTTCAGCAACCCGGCAAGTCCGGTGGTCTCAGAACCCGAGCCCGGCGCAAATATGTCGTACCCCGAACCGGCGGCCGGTGCGGCGAGCGGTGCGGCGTTCAACGCTTGGGAAACTGCGTTGGCTTGCTGCCCCGTTCCGTCTGTGCTGGTGTCGGACTGCGGTTGAGTAAACAGCGTCATTTGGGTCGCGGCGCGCGAGGCGGTGGTGTAACTCGTCATCGCGGAGGCGTCTTGAGCCCACATCTCGCCGTATTGGGCCTCGGTGGCCGCAATCGCCCCCGTGTTCTGGCCGAAGATGTTGCTGGCCACCAGGTTTGCCTGCAGAGTGCGGTTGGCCGCGACCACCGGCGGGGGCACTGTGGCGGCAAACGCGGCCTCGTACGCGGCCGCGGCCGCGTTGGCTTGAGCGCCGGCCTGCTCGGCCTGGGTGGCCGTGGTCTCCAGCCAATCCAGATACGGTGTGATCGCTGCGGCCATCTTCGCCGATGACGGACCCAGCCAGCCCTCGCTGACCAGCGAGGTGATCACCGCGTCGTAATTTATTGCCGCGGAACGTAGTTCAGCAGCCATTGTGTTCCATGCGGCCGCGGCGGCAAGCAATGATCCCGATCCGGCGCCGGCATACATTTTGGCGGAGTTGACTTCTGGCGGTAATGCCCCAAAGTTCAGCATGACATCTTCTCCTGAACTCTCTTAACCGGCGGCCGGTGGACGTGGCATGACGACGGGCCGGAACCCGTACTTGGGAATTGCGCGGCGTAGCCGCCTGCCCGTGCCGCCCAGCGGCCCCGCAACGCCCCCCGGCCCGCCCGCGGCCGGGGCTGCCCCCGTGTCGGTGAGACCAGTGACGCCAGTGGCCTGCACCGCCGATTGCGCCGGGTTGATCGTGGCGGCGTTGGTCCAGCTCTGCGGAACCGACATCGACCCCACCAGATGCGCCTGGCCTACCCCGGCAGTCGTGCCGCCGAGGCCGGTTGACCCAACCGTGCTAGAAGCTAGGTCGGCAGTCATCAGGCCGTCCGCATCGGCGGCGAAGTCCCCTAGACCCCCCAGTGTGGTGGCGTGCTGTGCGCCCATGACGCCGTTTACCGATTGAATAATGGACTGCGGGTTGAACGGGCCGCCGGCAATCGAGCCGTTGACGATATTGTTGCTGAAGAAGTTACTGCTCAAGAATTGGCCCGCGGCCGTGTTGTTGGTGTTGCCGAAGAATTGCGTTAGATAGTCGTAGAGCGATGCTTGGGGCGCGGCAGCAAGATTCGCGTTATTCGCCGAGACGTTGCTACTCGACAACAACGACTGAGTATTTCCGGCGGCCGTGCTCGCCGCCTGGTTGACGGCCTCATTTTGCCCGGCCACCGCGTCGGGGGTGGTGTTCGTCTGCGGCGAGGTGAACGGCGTGATCTGCGCCGCGGAGTTCGACGCGGTGGCATAGCCGCTCATCGCTCCGGCATCCTGAGCCCACATCTCCGCGTATTCGGCGTCGGTGGCCGCGATCGCCGGAGTGTTCTGCCCAAAAATGTTGGTGGCCACCAGGTTTGCCAGCAACGTGCGGTTAGCCGCGACGACCGGCGGCGGCACCGTCATGGCATAAGCGGCCTCAAACGCCGACGCGGCCGCGTTGGCTTGCATGCCGGTCTGCTCAGCCTGAGCGGCAGTGGTGTTCAGCCAGGCCAGATACGGTGAAGCCGCGGCCAGCATCGACGCCGACGACGGGCCGTACCAGCCCGCGCTGATCAGCTCCCTGATCACCGAATCGTAAGCGGTTGCCGCCGAACGCATTTCGGCGGCCAGCGTGGTCCATGCGGTAGCAGCTGCCAGCAATGGCCCAGATCCGGGGCCAGAATACATTCTGGCCGAGTTGACTTCCGGCGGTAACGCCGCAAAATCCAGCATGGTTCCCCCTAGGCGCTAACAGGTAGCGGCTGCGTTGGCTGCCTCGGTGGCCGCATGCGATCCGGCGTTGGTCACCACGTTGACAGAGGTCATCGGAGTTCTCCTTGTAGATAAGGGTGAGCCGGGGGGGCGCGACCTCAGCTAGGACATACACCGATTCCGCAACGTGGGCAGTTGGCTCGGTGCGGCCGCTAGGCAAAAGCAACGCCAGAGTCGGCTCGAACGAAACATCATCGATCGAGAATAGGGACTATCACCGGGACTAATTTCGCTCTCACCTCCTCAAGGTCTGGGCACACCGAGATGCCTTCATTCTGCACGAAGGGGTGAGGCGCATCCGGCTGATTCGCCGGATCCGGCACCCCTCTCATAAGAGCTTCGGCACCACACTGCGTATCTGACTTGAGCCAGAAGCCACTTGGGCTCAACCCTTAAGCCGGGAAGAGCTGTCCTGACCCTGGGCGTCTTTCGACGTTTGAGGTCAGTGGCCTATATCCGTAATGGAAGCCTCACCTAACGAGGTGCTTGCACCCGCCATCGTGGCACTCAATACAGGACGAGTCAAGTTAGCTGCGAGCGGTTTGCAACAATTCACTCGGTCGCCATGCCGATGCCATTAAGGATTCCTGCGGCAGTGCTACTACCGCTGAGCGGGAGTTCGCTAGTCCGACTTCTTCTCGGCGACTGCGGCGCTGAGACCCGCGAGGAGATCTTCGCCGCTCAGCTCCCTGAATCGGAGCATTTGCAGCTCGCTGAATTCGGTGGTGTCGCTGGCCAGTACCGCGTCGAGGTCGTCGTCGTCGAGACGGAAACTCCGGTGGTCGCGGGCCTTCTCCACCACATTTCGCACGAAGCCGGCATTGCCGAGCGTATCGATACCGCGAATCAGATCCCCCTCTTCGGAGTAGCTCTCGTCGAGGTAGAACCTGGTGTACGACGGCAACAGGTCCTGGGCGGATTCCTCGGTGATGACGTCGTCGTTCTCTTGGCCCATCAAACGGGTCAGTGCGACCAACTCGTCCGGCGTGTAACTGAAGAACTCGATCACGGTCGAAAACCGTCGTCGCAGACCCTGATTCACCTCGAGCATCTTGTCCATCGCCTTGGCGTAGCCGGCGCCGAAGACCACCAGGTCGTCGCGATGATTCTCCATGTACAGCAGCAAGGTATTGATGATCGCGTTGCCGTAAGGGTCGCCGGTTTGATAGCCCTTTTCGTGCAACGTGTGCATCTCGTCGAAGAACACCGCCCCACCCAGCGCGTCCTCGAGCATCTCCTCGGTGTTCTTCTCCGCGTCGGCCATGAACCGGCCCAGCAGCTTGGTGCGGCTGGTTTCCACCACGAGCGGCTTGCGCAGCACCGTCAATCCGCACAGCTGCTTGCTGAAAGCTCGCGCCACCGACGTCTTACCGGTCCCGGGGGGACCGAGCAACAAGGTGTGGCGTGACGTCACCGGCACCGGGAGCCCCATCTTGGCGCGGGCCAGATTCACCTTGGTCGTGGACTTGATGAGTTTGATTTCCCGTTTGGCTTTTTCCATGCCCAACATCGCGTTGAGCTCCGCGTCGCCTTCGGCCAGGTATTTCGCGGCCTCCTCGGCGTGGCGAGCGGCCTCCGTCTCCTCCCGGGTCGGCGCGCTGTCCGGGTCCCACGGGTCCGTTCGAGCCTCGATGGTTTCGGGGTCGGTCAGCACCAGCTGGTAGTTGGGGTTGTCCAGGGCTTCGCGAGCCGGGGTGAACTTGGGATCGCGCGAATAGACCCGGCGCAGAACCTCGACGGCTTCTTCCTCGCGACCGAGGTGCCGCAGGCACATGCCTTGGGTGTACAGGGCGACGTTGGCCGCGCCCGGCACCCGATCTGCCTCGATCGCGTCCTGGCTGCGCCGTACCGCCTCTTCGAAGACCCCGAGCGACGCCAAAGCCGTGGTCGCCATCGCCGCGCCGGCGGCCTTCAGTTCGGGGTTACGCCAGGTCTTCCCCTCGGGGAATCGGCTGAGCACGTCCGGCCATCGTCCGGTGCGGAAGTACAGAATGCCTCGCACGTAGTCGATGAGCTCTTGATCGATCGGTTGGCGGGGCTCGACTCCATCGAGCAGCTTCTCGGCTTCCTCGTAGCGCTTCGCCTCGGCGAGCACCGCGGCGTAGGCACAGGCGAGCGACTCGACGCTGATGACCGCCAGCTTCAGAAACAACCCGTCGGAGACGTCGGGATGAAACTGCAATTCCGTGACGCCGAGCCGACGGGTTTCCCATCCGAATGTGCTGACCGCCGCCCAGGCTCCGGAAAGCACCTCGATGCTCTGGTCACCCGCCAGCAGTCGCGCGAGCCATGCGTCGCACATCGCCGGGTCAATCGAGCTGGCCGTGGTGAACATCCGCAGCGCCACCTGCAAGTTATGGCTGGGCTGCAGTCCGTTGACGGAGATTCCCGACGCCAGCAGACCGGCGATCATTGCGTTGCGGGCGTCCTCCGCCACTGATTGCGGGCGGCTCATTGCTCCGCGAGCAAGCGCTCAGCGCCCTCCCGCACCTGGCCCACCTGAAGCACTAAATCGTCGTCCTCGAGCAGCCCCCGGGTGGGTACGACCAGCAACGGGCGCGTCGTCGGAGCGGGCAGGCTGGCGCGCACCGCGGCCAGCTGGCGGCCGGTCAGCCGGTTGAGTCCCGACGAAACTCCCCTGGGCAACCTGCTATCGCTGTGATAGCGAACCCAGCCCGACACCTCGGGGCGGCCGTCGTCAGCCGTGAGCTGGACGGTCACCACCGTCGCCTCGGCATCGGGCAGCCACAGCTCCTCCAGCGTCTCGGTGGTGATGTCCGACGGCGTCAACCAGAAGCTGGTCGCGAACCCGTTGAAGTGCTTGAGGTAGCGCCAGCCGGGCCGGCTCCAGGTCGGCTCCAGGTCGGCCAGCACCGCGCTGTCGACCTCGGCGATCTCCTCGGCGGTCAACGGCCGGGGTGTACACCCGGGTGCGTCGAGATCCTGGACCAGCCGCTCGGTGGCCGCGACAAGCGTGGAAGCCAACGAATCGCGGGCCGCAACGGCGGCGACGTTGGACTGCGGGTTCATCCGCAGCACCAGCCAGGTGCGGCGCACGTAAGAGGCGGGCTGCTCGCTCACCAGCCCCCACTCTTCGGGACCCAGCTTGTCGAGCTTGGACAACTCGGCGGCATTGCCCCCGCGGCGCATCTGCACCGAAACGATGTCGATGCCGTCGAGATGCACGTCGAACTGGCGAAGTCCAGCGGCGACCGAGCGCACCACGACGCTGGCCGGCGACGCACTCCGATGACGGTGCCGCAACCCCGCCTCGTCCTCGCCGTCCAGCGCGATCACGGTGACCAGGCGACCGTCGTACTCGCGCACCCCGACCTTGTCGCGTCCGAATCGGCGCTGGTAGTCAATCGCGGGTGTGCACCCCGCAGCCAGCGTGGTGCCCGGGTCGGCGGACCAGTCCCAGAGCCATCCGGCCAAGCCGGACGTCACGGTGAGGCCATGATGGGTGACCAGCGACAGCAGCGTGATGATCGCCGAGATGCCGACCCCTACCCACCACGCGATGTGGTGGGTGCCCTGCCACGAGTCGGGGCAGTGACTGGCGATCAAGAGGATCGCGACGACGACCAAGAACACCACCGTGACTCGCGCCCACGACAAAGACAACCCGAACCTGCGCTGAGCCTTCATTGCTTTTGCTGCTCCGCCCTTATTGTTGCTGCCTGCGGCGCTTCATCAACGTCGCGATACCAAATACTGCGCCGCCTATCAAGAGTGCCCCGGTCAATCCCCCGGCTGCCACCCACACCGGCAGCATGTCGCGGTGTGGGGGCGGTTTGGGCACGTTCAACGGTATCGACAACTGCTGTGGCGGCTTCAGCGGCCCGTCGGGGATGTCCCAGGTCAGTGCGGCGACCGGGTCGACGACGCCGTAACCGAGCTGGTTATCGACTCCGCGGGCAGGTGCCCTGGCGGAGCGCTCCAGCCGGTTGATCACTTGATATGCGGACAGCTGGGGGTACTTGGCGCGGACCAGCGCCGCCACCCCGGACACGATCGCGGCCGAGAAGCTGGTGCCGCTGGGGACCAGCAGCGAATTGTCCGGCCCGTCAATCGCGTTGATCAGGCCGTCGTCCCGGGGCGAGAGCCCGATGACGTCGCTTCCGGGTGCGGCGATCCCGACCCAGGGACCGGCGACGCTCGACGGGCCCTGCCCCTGACTGCCCTGGGTCTGCGCGTGACCTTCCGAATCCACCGCGCCGACCGTCAAGACGTAATCGCTGAACCAGGAGGGTGTCACCACGGTGGTGACGGCGTTCCAGTCGCGCGGGTCTTTGGGCTTCAGCGGATCGAAGATCGGATTCTGCTTGCAGTCCTTCTTGCTGGTGTCGCCGGCGGCGGCCACGATCACGACGTTCTTGTCGACCGCCGCATACCGGACTGCCGCTCCCAGTGCGCGCTGGTCGATGATGTTGCGCGCACTCATGCAGGTCACGTCGGAGATGTTGATCACCGAGGCGCCCATGTTGGCGGCGTGCACGATTGCGCGAGCCATCGTGTCGACGCCGGAGATCTTTGCCGAGGTCTGCGGGTCCTCATCGCCGGTATAGGCGTCCTTGAGGCCGAAGGCCTGGCTGGACTGCCGGATCGAGATGATGTCGACATCGGGAGCAATGCCGCTGTAAGCGTCGGGCCCCGCGTGCCCGGGCGGTGGCGGCGGTGGCGGCGGAGGTGGTGGTGGTGCGGGCGTCGGTGTCGGCGCCAGCGGGCGCGGATTACCGACATGAACCATCTGCCCGCCACCGGCGTAGCTGGGGATCGTCACCGTCCCTCCGCCGTAATTAGCGGCTCCCGAGTTACCCGGGCCGGGCGCCCCCGGAGCAGCTGGAGCGGCAGGCGCAGCTGGAGCGGCAGGAACCGCCGGGGCACCAGGAGCCGCGGGAGCGCCAGGCGGGGCGGGAGCCTCGGGGCCGGCCGGGGCCTGCTGCGACTGTGACGCAGGGGCCTGCGGCATCCACGGAGGCGCATTCTCTTGAGGCGGCGGTGCCGGCACCATTGTCACCGTCTGCGGCAACGGCGACAGCGTCACGGTCTGCGGCGGCGGCGCTTTCGGCGGTGCCTCCGTGGTGGGAATCGTCACCGGCTTGCGCGGTCCCGCCGGCGGCGGTGGCGCGCCGTTTGCCGGCGCCGCGCCGATCATCGACGCCACGATGGTGCCGTGGGCATCGCAATCCGACAGCCCGTCACCACCCATGATGTAGTCCCCGCCGGGAATCAGATGCGGAAACCTGGGGTGCGGACTCACACCGGTGTCGATGACGGCAACCTTGATCCCGGCGCCGCGGCCGAACTGCCATGCCTCCTGCAGATTCAGCATGTCCATGTACTTCGGCTGCAGCTTGAAATCGGTCCCGGGCAGCACCCCGACCTCGGTGCAGTAGGAGTTCTGCTTCATCGGCGCCGGTGGCCCCGGCGGACCGTCCGGCGGCACCGCCGCCGGATCGATCGTCGGCGGCGATATGGCGTAGGCGGGCGGCAAGCCGGCTAGTGAACCCGACGTGAGCAAGAGCGCGGCGATAGCCGCACGGGATGCGCGATTACGCCACACCTTGCCGTTACCGGTACCGGATCGCTGCATAGACATTCATCAACCACAACGCCAGCGGGAAGATCGGCATCAGGCAGACGTACTCAATCCATTCCACAAACTTGCGGAACAGCGGGCTGTAGATGCTGTTCGGCACGACCGCCGCGGACACCAGGCCCGCCGCAGGCAGCAGCACCAGGATCCCCGCGCAGACCGACACCGACAGCGGCGACTGCAACTCCAGCGCGTACCGCACCACGACCGTCCCGATGATCAACACGGACGTCCCGGCCAGTGTGATCGCCTGCAAGCGATCCACATACGAGCGGCCGCGCAGCATCAGGAACCCGGCGCTGAAGCCGGCCAGCAGGAGCGGCAGCCAGCGTTGCCCGGTGTGCGGATCCGACAGCCCCGCCAACGAGACCACCATCAACACGCCGAAACCGATCAGCAGGCCCGACAGGAACGACCGGGCACGTTCGGCTTGCAACAGCACGTCGCGCACCGAAGCGGGGCCTTCGAGCACCGGCGGGCCGGCGGCACCGCGCACCACGGTGGTGGGCAGGTCGGGCCGGGCCTCAAAGACCCAGCGGCTGGTGGCCGACGGGAAGACCGGCAACCGGATGCCGGACAGCCGGCGGGACAGCGCCGGTGCGCACTGGTAACCGATCACGCAGACCAGTACGACGGTCGTCAGCATCGTCACCGCGCTGGTCAAGGCGACCATCCGCGCGAGGGACGCAATCGTGGCCACCGCACCGACGGTGATGAGCGCGGTGTACAGGCCTAGCCGGCGTCCGGTGAACCGGAGGGCAATTATCGAGGAAATGGTGAGGACACCGAAGCCCAATACCGCATGTGGCGACCCGACACCTCCGGGTGGCGCCGCGGCCGCGCCGATCGCCAACGGCGCAAGGCTGCTCACCAGCATGAGGTCGGCGACGCGCCGATCGGCCTGCGTTTGAGCGCGCATCAGCAGCATCGTCGAAATGCCCAGCACAATCGCGGCGATGACCGCGGCGTAGATCGTTGTCAGCCACGAGTTGTGGTGCCAGCGCCACCAGCCCAGCAACAACGATGCGACAACCACACCGGCAGCCACCATCGAGGCGCCGACCTGCACCGCGACGACCGGGTCGATCGCGGCGAAGCGCTTGCTGAGGTTCTGCGATACCGCGGTGGAAATGTGCTCGATGACCTGCGAGCGCTTTTCGGTGTCGGCGACGAACCGGATCCACAAGCGGTCGCCGTCGAGGACTTCCTGCTCGGTCAGCGATTGGGTGGCCCGCAACGGCGAGCCGTCGACCAGGCACAACGCCCACTTGCCGCGACCCGTCGCCTCCAGCGGAGTCTCGCCGAGCTCGCGCAGCCGGCTGTTGATCACCTTCAGCAGCGGGTCGGTCATCACCGACACCGGGGCGTTGGCGTCCAACAGAACGCCGATCTGGACACCCTCACCGGCCATGATGCCAACTACGACTGCCCGCGGCTGTGAGATTCCCTCAATATCAGCCTGTGGCGCGTCAGCTACCGCAGTCATCGGGCTGCACCCCCTGTCGTGGTGAACGTGTGACCCCGGGTTACCAGTCGCGCGGAGGGCTCTGTTGATCTACTCACCGAGGTGCCGGTAAGTAGCAGTCCGACCTTTTTCAATTCCATTTGCCCTGCCTCGCGGTTGGTGATTCCGGTGACACTTACTTTCATATTTGCTACTGATTATTAGAGAAGTATGACGCCTTCGCGGCTTGGTCGCACGCCGAGTTCAAAACCGTTACAAGCCTTAACATTTGAAAGTCTCGTCACACCCTGCTGTGGGTCTTCCACTCGCCATAAGGCAGTGTGTCCAGCACGGTCTTGACGCCGACTTGCACCAACTGCGGGGTCGCCGGACAGATCGCCAACCAGGCCTCCCCCGAACCCGCGGTCCGCGCCTGTTGATAAAGCGCAATCCGGCCGCCCGAGCCATCCTTCAGCGAAAGCACCGAGGCGCTGGGGCCCTTCGCGTCGTCCCGGTACTGGCGCGCATACACAGCAACCTCTGCGGCCGGGTCCGAAAGTGCCTGCCCCAGCGCGGCGACCGTGGCGGCGCTGATGCCCATCCGCCGCAGGTCTCCGCCGGAGAACACGTTGAAGCCGGACTCCTGCCAGGACTTGGTGGCTTCCAGCATGTCGTCGAGCGGCACGTTGACCGCGTTGATGGCCGCGGGCTCCGCGTGGTGGATCGATTCCAGGCCGTCGAGCACGAGCGCCGCGATCGACGCGCTGTCCGCGACGGCGACGTCGTCGACGGTGATGTCGGCGCCGACCCGAACCGCCGATACCCAGTGCTGGCCGCGTCGGGCCAGCACCACCCGGAACTCGTTGTCGGGGATATCGCGCGAACCCGGGGGCTGGCTTTCGTCATCGACGATGCCGTAGAGCAGCTTGCCCCGCGACAGCAGCGCGATGACTTCCAGGTCTGGCGCGGAGAGCACCCGCATCCGCGCCGCCACTTCTTCATTGACCTCGTCGCCGACGACAATGCCCTGCTCACGCATGACCGCCATGCCGGGGTGGTCGTTCAGCCAGTCACTGCTGTCGGTAGATACGTAGGGCCGGCACCGCAGCTCCGGAGCGACGTGTCGAATGTCCAGGAGCGCCTGGAGCATCCAGAAGCCGTCGACGTTCACGGTGATGTCGGTGCGAGTGCTCTGTTGGTCCATCAGTACCTCAGAAGGTCGTAGTGCACGGTAACCGCAGGACGCGGCAGCACACCGAGCAGTCGGTGTGCCGCCGCGCCTGAAGTCTTAGGCGTCAGGCCCAGCTGGACCCGACGGCGCTGTCGGTGCTGGCCATGTTGTTGCCCGCACTTTGCACCTTCTGCCCGTGGGAGTTGGCCTGCTCGTAGATCACCTGGAAGTTACGACCCAACTGGGTGATGAACTCCTGGCAAGACACCGAACCGGCGCCGCCCCAAAAGTCTCCGGCGGCAAGCACATCGCGAACGATGGCCTGGTGCTCGGCCTCCAGCGAAGCCGCCTGCGCGCGGATCAGCGCACCGTGCGCGTCCACATCTCCGAACTGGTAATTGATGCTCATAGCGTTGTCTCCTAAAGTCTGAAGTTTCCGCAGCCGTAGCTATTACGGCTAGTGGCTGAGGGTCTGCTGCGAGGCCTGCTCTTGCGTCTCGTAGTTGTTGGCGTCACGGATCAAGCCGTCACGCACGCCGTGGAGCATGTTGACAATGTTGTTGAACGCCTGGTTCATCTGACCCATGGTGTCGTACGACGTGGCCTGAGCCTGACCACTCCAGCCAGCGCCGGCGATGTTCATCGACGACGACCACATCTTGCGAGCCTCATCCGACACCGTCTGCGCGTGCATCTCAAAACGGCCCGCCATCGCACGCATCGCGTGCGGATCAGTCATAAAACGTGTTGCCATGTTGCCTTTCTCCTTCTACTTGCTACTCGAGATTCTGTTCTGATGGACAGTGATCGGTCAGTCAGTTGCGAGTGTTGACGCGACTGCCGGACCGGTTACCTAAGGATGATTCCCCCGTAGCCAGCCCCCTCGGGACCGTCTGCTCAGTGAAACGGCTACCCAATCGCTGGGCGGCTGGCCTTGCGCCCACTTCGGTGTGGACGTCCTTAGCCTCCAATGACCGAACCGGTCAGCCGGCGGCGGCGGCGTTGGCGGCCTCGGTCGCGGCATACGAGCCAGAACTGGTCGACAACGTGTTCACGAACTGCTCGTGAATCGCTGTCGCCTGCGCGCTGACCGCCTGGTACATCTGCGCGTGCGCAGCGAACTGAGCTGCGGTGAGCGCTGACACCTCGTCGGCAGCGGCTGGCACCACCCCGGTCGTCGGGGCCGCCGCAGCCGCGTTTTGGGCGCTAAGAGCAGACCCGATACCCTGCAGGGTTCCGGCTGCCGCGGCCAAAGCCTCCGGCTGTGTCGTCACGAACGACATATTGTTCCTCCTCCATAATCCCCAAACTCTCTGCATGAGAGTAGATGACCGTGTTCCGTAAAGCCTGGTCCGAAGACCGCCCGTTCGCAATTGTTCACGGAACGGTACGGCGAATTCACTTTTAGTAACGACACAGTAACAGCGTTTTGGCCCTTTTGGGGGCTCTGAGCAGCGAGATCACAGTACTGACACAGTCCGACCTCCGTGGTTGTCGAGAGCCTGCTGGCAGGCGCGTTGCCGGGGTTAGGGCGATAGCTGGCGCGGTAAAAATCTCGTAGCGGCGAACTTGCCCGGATCTCAGCAACGTCGCCGATGCCCCCAGGCCTGCTGGCCAGCGCTTACTGGCAACTCGGTTGAGCGTCAGGGAGAACACTGTGCCGTAGCTCGCGTGCCGTCCGGGTGACCTGGTGGGTCGTTAGCCGGCGAAGGGTGGGCGGGCCATGACGGTGGGTTTGAAGCCGTAGCGGGGGCCCGAGGCGCCGAAGCCTTGGGAGCCACCCATGCCGGCCAGTGGCATACCGCCGAGCAGGTTGCCCGAACCGGCGGCTTCGGGGGCCGCGCTGATGGCGCTGACCGGCACCGCCGCCGCATGGCTGAGCGCCGGGGCCGCCCCCGACCAAACGGCCGGCACCGACAGCCGGCCGACCGAGGCCGCATTACCCAGACCGGCCGCCACCGCCGGCGCCGCGTGGCCACCACCGAGCATTCCGCCCAAACCGGCCAACCCCTTCGGGGCAGCAGCAGCAGCACTAGCGGCCGCACCCCCCAAAGCCCCGGTACTTTTGGCGATCTGCACACCACTGTTACCCATACCAACACTGAAGTACGGCAGACCCTCGACGTTATAGGCGAAACCAGCGAACGGGCTCAGGCCGTTGACGAACGTCGCCAAGCTACTGGGCAAGATGGTCTGCCCAGTCAGCAAGAACCACCCCTCGGAGAACGGATCGGTGGCACTCGTTGCGGCCGCCGCCGGCGTTGCCGCGGCCGCCAGCGTCTTGGGCGTCTGCTGGATCGCGCTCGCCGTCGTTTGCGCGGCGTTGCCCGCCCCGGTGCCCGACGCCGACGAAACCGCGGCACCCTGCTTGGCCTGAGCGTCCTGAGTAGACACCTGCGGTGCCGACTGGAACGGCGTCACCTTGGTCGCCGTCGAAGACTGGGCCGCGTAGTTGTACAGCGTGCTCGCGTCCTGCGCCCACATCTGACTGTATTGCGCCTCCAACTGGGCGATCACATTCGTGTTTTGACCCAGCACATTGGTTTGCAACGCCTGGGTCAACAGCGCCCGGTTCTGCGCGATCAACGGCGGCGGCACCACCGAAGCAAACGCGGACTCAAACGCCGCCGTCGCCGCATCAAGCTGTGACGCCGCTTGCTCGGCCTGCGCGGCCGTGGTCTGCATCCACGTCACATACGGAGTCAGCGCCTGGACCGCCGCGGCCGAGGCCGGCCCCAGCCACTCCTCGCTAGACAACTGCGTAATCACACTCTCATAGCCCTGCGCGGCCGAATTCAGCTCCGCAGCAAGCGATCGCCACGCCGAAGCCGCCGTCGACATCGACGTCGAACCAGCACCCGCATACATGCGCGCCGAATTCACATCCGGCGGCAACGCACCAAAATCAACCAACGACATGCCATGGCCTCCTTAACGCTGGAAGAACTGAATAATTCTGGAATGAGATCGCGGTTGGCCGGCATCCCGAAGACGAGCTTTGGCTACCGAGAGACGCTACTTGAATTGCAAGGACACCCACGGTCGACGTGATCCTCGAGGTCACGGCGGCGCGGTCCCGTCGGCGACTACGGCCAAGTGTGGCCGGATAAGTGTCAGTGGGCCCCTGCGCCGCGAAATCGGCGGACCGGGCGTTCGGCGCTGTCATCCGGCGGATGGTGGTCGGACAAGTACGTTTCGTTTGAAGCCGTATTTGTGGGTGAAGCCCGCCGCGCCGCGCCGTCCTGCGCCGGTCATCGGCATGCCCTGCAGGACGCCGTTGTTGGCGGGTCCGGCGCCGGACCCGGCGAGGTAGTTGACGGTGGTGGCCTGGATGGCCTGTTCCTCGAGCGCCGCCGGTGCCGCGCCGCCCCAGGTCGAGGGCACCGACAACCCACCAACCTTGATCGACGAGGCCACATGGGCTGCCGCGACCCCGCCGGGGTGGCCGCCGCCCAACGCAGCCAGGCCGGTGAACTGTGGGGTCGGGTACCACGCACCCTGGGCACCGGCGGTGGCACCCAAACCGAACGTCGTCTGCTGCTGGATCGAGTAACCAAAGCTGCCCTGCCCCACCCCGAAGTAGGGGAAGCCGGCGAGGTTCTTGAAGAACGGGTAAAAGTTGGTGCTGAGCCCCATCGGGTTGGTCGGGGTAGGAATGGTGAACCACCCCGCCCACCACGGCGGATCCGTCGCGGTGGCCGACGGATCGGCCGCCGCGGCCGATGTCGAAAGTTGCTGCAGCGCTTGAGGAACGGTCGTGCTGGAAGCCGCCTGCGTGGTGGCGGACGCTGCCGTCTGGCCGGATTGGCCCGCCGTCTGGGAGGTCGCTTGGGTCACCGCGGCGGCTTGGTCGGCCACTCCGTCCGGGGTGGTGGTTTGAGGCGCCGACTCGAACGGTTCCACGGCAGAGGCAGCCGCCGAGGACGCCGCGTAGCCATACATGGCACCGGCATCCTGGGCCCACATCTCCATGTACTGCGCCTCGGTCACCGCGATCGCCGGGGTGTTCTGCCCGAAAAAATTGGTCGCGATCAGATTCGCCAACAACACCCGATTGGCCGCAATCACCGGCGGCGGCACCGTCATCATGAACGCCGCCTCAAAAGCAGCCGCCGCCGCCCGCGCCTGACCGGCCGTCTGCTCGGCCTGCGCGGCAACCACACCCAACCAACTCACATACGGCACGACCGCAGCAAGCATCTTCTGCGACGCCGGCCCAATCCACGGCGCACCGGTCAACTCCGAAATCACCGAACCATAGCCACTAGCCGCCGTACCCAATTCCGCCGCCAACCCATCCCAGCCCGTAGCCGCAGCCATCATCGGCCCCGACCCCGGACCCGTATAGATAAGGGCCGAGGTGATCTCTGGCGGTACGGCACCGTAGTCCATGGTCTACGAAGCGCCCGGCTCGAACGGCATGTGTTCCTCGCGGTGGAATTAGTCGATGACCCTGACCGAAATTGCTCGGTTGTGACGTTAAGGCGTCGCGGTCCCCCACTGCCGCCACGCGATTCGACCGAGCGCACGACAGCGCCACCACGCGAGTGGTTATCCGACGGGAGTACAAGAAGTCATCAGCGGGCCATGCCGCCGCGAATCCGGATGATCACCTGCGGGAATGCCTGACGGCACCGGCCGTCGACGGTTGCCGATCGCGAGTGTTCCGGGTGACTCGGCGGCGGTGAAAACCCCAGGGCCGGATAAAAATCCGCTCGCGGATAACACCCGCGTCGCTCCGCTCTCCGGCGGGGTGTCACCCGGCCGCGAAACGAGCTCAACCAGACCCGGCCGATGCCACCGGATCAGGACAAACGAAATGCACGCATGACGACCGCGCGGCCGTCATGCGCGCATTCGCAGTGAATCGAGTGCCTACCCGGCGAAGGGTGGGCGGGCCATGACGGTGGGTTTGAAGCCGTAGCGGGGTCCCGAGGCGCCGAAGCCTTGGGAGCCACCCATGCCGGCCAGTGGCATACCGCCGAGCAGGTTGCCCGAACCGGCGGCTTCGGGGGCCGCGCTGATGGCGCTGACCGGCACCGCCGCCGCATGGCTGAGCGCCGGGGCCGCCCCCGACCAAACGGCCGGCACCGACAGCCGGCCGACCGAGGCCGCATTACCCAGACCGGCCGCCACCGCCGGCGCCGCGTGGCCACCACCGAGCATTCCGCCCAAACCGGCCAACCCCTTCGGGGCAGCAGCAGCAGCACTAGCGGCCGCACCCCCCAAAGCCCCGGTACTTTTGGCGATCTGCACACCACTGTTACCCATACCAACACTGAAGTACGGCAGACCCTCGACGTTATAGGCGAAACCAGCGAACGGGCTCAGGCCGTTGACGAACGTCGCCAAGCTACTGGGCAAGATGGTCTGCCCAGTCAGCAAGAACCACCCCTCGGAGAACGGATCGGTGGCACTCGTTGCGGCCGCCGCCGGCGTTGCCGCGGCCGCCAGCGTCTTGGGCGTCTGCTGGATCGCGCTCGCCGTCGTTTGCGCGGCGTTGCCCGCCCCGGTGCCCGACGCCGACGAAACCGCGGCACCCTGCTTGGCCTGAGCGTCCTGAGTAGACACCTGCGGTGCCGACTGGAACGGCGTCACCTTGGTCGCCGTCGAAGACTGGGCCGCGTAGTTGTACAGCGTGCTCGCGTCCTGCGCCCACATCTGACTGTATTGCGCCTCCAACTGGGCGATCACATTCGTGTTTTGACCCAGCACATTGGTTTGCAACGCCTGGGTCAACAGCGCCCGGTTCTGCGCGATCAACGGCGGCGGCACCACCGAAGCAAACGCGGACTCAAACGCCGCCGTCGCCGCATCAAGCTGTGACGCCGCTTGCTCGGCCTGCGCGGCCGTGGTCTGCATCCACGTCACATACGGAGTCAGCGCCTGGACCGCCGCGGCCGAGGCCGGCCCCAGCCACTCCTCGCTAGACAACTGCGTAATCACACTCTCATAGCCCTGCGCGGCCGAATTCAGCTCCGCAGCAAGCGATCGCCACGCCGAAGCCGCCGTCGACATCGACGTCGAACCAGCACCCGCATACATGCGCGCCGAATTCACATCCGGCGGCAACGCACCAAAATCAACCATCGTGATCCCCTTAGCCCGCCGCGGCCGCGTTGGCCGCCTCTGTCAGCGCGTACGACCCCGAGCTTGTGCTCAAGGTGTTGACGAACATCTCGTGAATCGCGGTGGCCTGAGTGCTGACCGCTTGATACATCTGGGCATGCGCGGCGAACTGCGCCGCCGTTAGCGCCGATACCTCGTCGGCGGCGGCCGGTACCACACCCGTAGTGGGTGCCGCGGCTGCAGCATTCTGGGCGCTGAGCGCCGTACCGATGGTCCGCAACGTACCCGCCGCCGCCGCCAACGCTTCTGGCTGCGTTGTCACAAACGACATGTGATTCCCTTCTCGATAACCGTCCGGCGCGTACACCGGCGGGTTTTGTTGGTAATGAGGTTAGTTCGATCGCAGGCCCCGGTCGTGCCACGCTGCAAACTGTTTAGGCCCGGACAACTGCTGTTCATCTGGCAGACACTTCTATTCGTCGAAATTCAAATTCATATGGCGTTATCCGGCGGATGGTGGTCGGACGAGGACGTTTCGTTTGAAGCCGTATTTGTGGGTGAAGCCCGCGGCGCCGCGCCGTCCTGCGCCGGTCATCGGCATGCCCTGCAGGATGCCGTTGTTGGCGGGCCCGGCGCCAGAACCGGCGAGGTAGTTCACGGTCGTGGCCTGAATGGCCTGTTCCTCGAGCGCCGCAGGTGCCGCCCCGCCCCAGCTGGAGGGCACCGACAATCCGCCGACCTTGATCGACGAGGCGACATGGGCTGCCGCGACGCCGCCGGGATGGCCACCGCCCAGGGCCGCCAGGCCCGAGAACTGCGGGGTCGGATACCACGCACCCTGAGCACCGGCGGTGGCACCCAAACCGAACGTCGTCTGCTGTTGGATCGAGTAACCAAAGCTGCCCTGCCCCACCCCGAAATAGGGGAAACCCGCGACGTTCTTGAAGAACGTGTAGAAGCCGGGGCTAAGCCCCATCGGGTTAGTCGGGGTCGGAATGGTGAACCAACTCGCCCACCACGGCGGATCCGTCGCGGTGGCCGCAGCCGGATTGGCCGCCGCCGCCGCTGTCGAAACCTGCTGCGCCGCCTGCGGCGCCGCCACAGTGGACGAGGCCAGCTGCGTTGTCCCGGATGTCGCGGCCTGCGCGGAATTGGTGGCCGGCTGAGACGTCGCTTGGGTCACCGCGGCGGCCTGATCGGCCACCCCGTCCGGGGTCGTGGTTTGCGGCGGCGAGGTGAACGGCTCCACCTCCATGGCCACCGCCGAAGCCGCGGCATAGCCATACATGGCACCGGCATCCTGGGCCCACATCTCCATGTACTGGGCCTCGGTCGCCGCGATCGCCGGGGTGTTCTGCCCAAAAAAATTGGTCGCGATCAGGTTCATCAACAACACCCGATTGGCCGCGATCACCGGCGGCGGCACCGTCATCATGAACGCCGCCTCGAAAGCAGCCGCAGCCGCCCGCGCCTGACCGGCGGTCTGCTCTGACTGCGCTGCCATCACCCCCAGCCAGCTCACATACGGCGCCACCGCAGCAAGCATCTTCTGCGACGCCGGCCCAATCCAGGGCGCACTGGTCAACTCCGAAATCACCGAGCTATACCCACTGGCCGCCGTACCCAACTCCGCCGCCAACCCATCCCAGCCCGCAGCCGCAGCCATCATCGGCCCCGACCCCGGACCCGTATACAGCCGACCGGAATTGATTTCGGGCGGAAGCGCTCCGAAGTCAAACAACCGTGTCCTCCTCAATTGGCCGGGATGCGCTGGCAATCTCGGCTATCGCGTAAGAACCTTTACAAACCTATTGGTGGAAGCCGCAGCGATTCCTACCCGCGGACCGCTGACTGCCGGAAGCCGAGCGTCCATCGGTCAGCAAACCCAGTGCGTGGGCAATCCGGGAGGACCTGACGCGCCCGTCCGCCATCCCCGATCTGGTGTTCTACCACCATGTTTCCCGGATAGCTGGTCAGGAACGACATACCCATCCTGCCTTGATTACCCCCGCTGTCAGCAACCGAGCGACAGCTCACTTGGGCTGAACTGCCGCTCGGGGAGAACATTAATGGCTTGTACCCGCGACGCCGACCGGTGATGCCAACAATTCACACCAGGCCAACCATTGTTCATTCCCGGCCAACTGTCGTTCATTTACGACGCCCGGTTGTTCATCTCTGATTCGCTTATCGGCGTCGGCTTCGGCCTCGGCTCGGTCGCCGCCGGCGACGTCAGTCCTCTTCGAGGATGAGCGCCATCTCCGGGCAGGAGGCCACACCGTCGCGAGTCGACTCCGCCTCCTCGGGTCGCACTTCGTGGTCTTCGAGGACCGAATAGCCCGACTCGTCGATGGGGAACAGCTCTGGATCGACGGCGTAGCACTGAGCGTGGCCCACGCATTTCGACTTCTCGAGACGAACCCTCACAAGGTTCCCTCCCCCGGCGCCTTCGCGGAATCGCGCCGGATCGGACGTGACCAATCGATGGGTAAATCGGTCGGCGGCTAAATTCTAGAAGATTGTTCGACGATCGCGGTCAGTCAGTTCGACGGTCCGGCAGCCGGATTGGAGCGTGTGCGAAACACATGCGATATTGGTGTGCCCGAAAAAAATTCGGTGACGGCACAGTTCCAAGCGGGCCTGCCTGAGTCGGAGACTAGGAACGAAATGTCAGACGACAAGCGGAGTTAGAGCGCATGAGCATCTCTGGCGAGTATAAGCCAGGCGACTTCTACCTACCGCGGCTGGAGTATTCGACCATGCCGATGGCCGCCGACCGCGGTGTCGGATGGAAGGTGCTCCGAGACGCCGGCCCGGTCGTGTTCATGAACGGCGCCTACTACCTGACACGGCGCGAGGACGTGCTGGCTGCGCTGCGCAATACCAAGGTGTTCTCGTCGCGACTGGCTCTTCAGCCCCCCGGCTACCCGCTGCCCGTGGTACCGCTGGCGTTCGATCCGCCGGAACACACCCGCTATCGCAAGATCCTGCAGCCATACTTCAGCCCGCACGCGCTGAGCAAGTCCCGGCCGGTGCTCGAACGCCATGCCGCTGAGATGATCGCTGAGCTTGCCGCTCGCGGGCAGTGCGACGCGGTAGCGGATTTCGCCAACTTGTACCCATTTCAGGTGTTCCTCGACCTTTATGGTCTGCCGCTAGAGGATCGCGACCGTTTGATCGACTGGAAGAACGCACTCAACGCCGAAGGCCCCCATTTCGACCAGTCCGACCTCGAGAAGGCGCAGGCGCTCTACGAATACCTCAACGCCGCAATCCAACAGCGTCGGCAAAGCCCGGGCTCCGACATGTTGTCGAAAGTGATGACCGGCGAGGGCGACTTTACGGATCTCGAACTGCTGGGCATGAGCCACCTGTTAATCCTGGCCGGGTTGGACACCGTGACTGCGGCGATCGGGTTCTCCCTCTTCGAATTGGCGCGTAGACCGCAGCTACGCGCAATACTTCGCGACAACCCCAGGCAGGCCAGGGTTTTCATCGAAGAGATCGTCCGACTGGAACCGTCGGCGCCGGTGGCTCCCCGGGTGACCACGGAGTACGTCGAAATTGGCGGCATGACGCTGCCTCCAGGAACTCCGGTGCGTTTGTGCATGGCGGCGATCAATCGCGATGGCACCGACTCGGTCTCGACCGACGAATTGGTGATGGACGGCAAGGTGCACCGGCACTGGGGATTCGGTGGTGGCCCGCACCGTTGCCTGGGTTCTCATCTGGCGCGAATAGAGCTGACAGTGATCGTCATGGAATGGCTCAAGCAGATCCCAGACTTCGAAGTGCCGCCCGACTTCAAGCCCGAAATCCTGTTTCCGTCAAAGACATTCGCACTCAGAGCATTGCCGCTGAGTTGGGATTAGCCGCGGCCGATCCGCGAAAATCCCAACCCAGCGGCTGCTGTCTTACTTGTTGACTTCTGTCGCCGCCACCTGCACGAACACACCGGTGTCCTCGGCCATCAGCAGGCCTCGACCGCGGGGC
This sequence comes from Mycobacterium sp. IDUB_19, assembly GCF_055419445.1. NCBI lineage: Bacteria > Bacillati > Actinomycetota > Actinomycetes > Mycobacteriales > Mycobacteriaceae > Mycobacterium > Mycobacterium sp. IDUB_19. The sequence continues at coordinate 22,764 of NZ_JBVAXR010000029.1, forward strand.
AGCGGGCCGCCCTTCATCTTGCCGCGGATGAAGCCCTCGTCGGGGTCGGCGTCCATCACCAGCAATGGGGTGTTCGCCTGGTGCAGTGCCCGCAGGATCGGGTCGCTGCCCGCCGACGACCAACCACCGAACGTGCGGGTGACCAGGACATGCAAGCCGACGTCCGCGGCCCGGGTCACCCAAGGGGCGATCTGGTGCAGCGGCGAATCGAAGCCGGGTGGCAGCTGCTGGACGTCGTCGACGATCAGGAAGATCTCCGGACCGCTCCACCACGACCGCGACAGCAACTCCTGGGCGGAAAGCCCGGGCGGAGGCTGGCGAGTGGCCAGAACCGCGGCCAGCTCACCCACCAGCGCCTGCACGCCGTCGAGGTTGTAGGCGAACTTCTCCACATACTCGGTGCCCAGGACGGTTAGCAGCTGGCGGCGCGGGTCGACCAGCCAGACCTGCGCCGAGGGCTGCCCCGCCGGCGGTGGCGGTGCGGTGCTAGATCCGGGCGCATACAGCCGGCCGATTTCGGACATGATCGTGGCCAGCGTCGTGGTACGCCCGCATTCGCGTCGGCCCGTCACCATCAAGTGCGCATTCTCGGCGAAGTTGAGGTAGACCGGCGCCAAGTCCAATTCCGAGATGGCCCAAGCGATTCCGCCTACGCCAACACCTTGGCGGTGGTCCCGGGCAGCCAGCTCGCGGACCTGCTCCACACCGAAGCGTGCCGGCAGACGGCGGACCGGAGGCGCCTGGCCGCTGGCGAGCCGGCTGACGGCCGCAACCACACTGTCGGACTCGAAGATCTTGTCCGGAGTGTTGGCCAGTGCCGGCCGGGCCACCAACGTGTGCAGACCCGCCTGCGGGTCGCTGTCGAGTCGGACGTAGTTGACGGCGACCATGCCGCGCCCCGGTTTGACCGGGACGTCCTTGGCGAACCGGGACCGCACCAGCTTGGCATCTTCCACCGCGGCCAGGCGCAATTCGATCCGGGACCCGAACCCGCTCCGCACCGGCGGCCGCAGCTCCGATTCGCGATCGGCAGTGACCACAACGTGGACACCGAACGAGGGGCCCTGGTTGATGATCTGATTCACCTGCTCGATCAGCACCTCGTTTTCCTCGGCCAGCGCCCGGTAGTTGTCGATCACCAGGTAGACATCGCCGAAACCGTCGTTGGGCACCGGTCCCGCCTCGCCGCCGAACTTGCGGCGCCGGAACACATCCATCGATGCGATTCCATATTCGAGGAAGCTGCGCTTGCGGTCGCGCACCAGCGCCAGCAATTCGGCCACCGTCCGGCGGACGCCGTAAGGATCTGTCGGACCGGCTACCTCACCCACGTGCGGAAGACGCGCGATCGTGGTCAACGCGGTGCCGCTGTAAGCCAGGCAGTAGAACTGGATCTGCTCCGGCGTGTGGGTCAGCGCGGCCGAGCAGATCAGCGTCTGCAATGCCGTGGTCTTGCCCGCACCGCCGGCGCCCAGAATCAGGACGTTGGCGCCCGGCCCGGAGGTGTCGACTGTCCACGGCGGCTGATCGTGCTTGAACGGCCGGTCGATGATCCCGATCGGGAACACCAGATCCCGCGCGGTGCCGTACTCCTGGTTCCACGGGTGGCCGAGGAATCGGTTGACCAATTCGTCGATGGCGACGGGCTGTGTCAGCGGCGGCTGCCACAAGCGGTAGGGCTCGAAATCGATCTTGCGCAGCTGGTTGATGATCTCGGTGCCGACTTTCGGCGTCCTGATGCCTTCGTCGTCTTCCTCGGCCTCGGCCATCTCGCCGTTGCCGAGGATGGGTGGCGGCTCGATGTCCGGGCCACCAACGCTGACCTCGAGCGGGGTGAACGAGTTCGTGAACAACTGCGGGCGAATGTAGTCGATGCTGTGCACCAGCACCGGCGCATCTTCGCCGTCGATGGTGATCCCGCGGGAGTAGTAGTCGCGCCACAGGAACTCGGCCTGGAACCGGACGATGTCCTCGAGGCTCCTGCGGAAATAACCTAGACCGGCTTGGGCGGGCAGGTTCACGGCATTGGGCACACCTGCGGCCTGCGCCGCCCCCGCGGTACGCGCCTTCAGCACCAAGCGGTAACCCATGTTCTCCATGAGCTTTTCGGCACGGCTCTCGATGGTTTGCGAGGCCATCATCAGGTGGATCCAGTAGGCGCGGCCCTGACGCCCGATCGAGTCGAGCACGTCGACCGCGGTCGGCATGATGCGGAACCATTCGTAAAACTCGTCGATGACCACCACGAGCATCGGCAGCGGCGGCATGTCCTGGCCGCGGGCGCGCATCCTGAGCCGCACGGAGTTGTATTCCTTGGCGTCGTCGACACCAGCGTTGTCGCATACCGCCTTGCGGCGGGCGATTTCGCCCCACAGCGCGTCCAGGAAGCGCTCCATCAACGCCTGGTCTTCTTCGAGGTCGGTGATGATCCGCGAGACGTGTGGCACCCCGTTGAAGGGCTTGACCGCTGACCCACCCTTGAGGTCGGCCAAGACGAACTGCAGCTCCTCGGGTGGGTGGGCGAGCATCAGCGACTCGATCACGGTGCGCACCAACGTCGACTTACCGGAACCGGTTGTTCCGGACATGACTCCGTGCGGGCCGTCGCCGCCTTCGTCCAGCGACTTCATGTCCAAGAACAGCAGCTCGCCGTTATCGGAGCGATTGCCGAACGGTATCCGCAACCGCGAGCGGCCCATCGTGTCGGTGCGGGCAGCCCACAGCGCGTCGAAGTCGATCTCGGCAGGATCGTCAACTCCGTAGTAGGCCAAGATGTCTCGCGCGCCGATGTGGGTGACCCGCTGGCCGATCTCCTCGTAGGCCTCCGCGAGGCGCCAGTGCGCCAGCTTCTGCCCGAACTCTTCGGCCTCGGCGGCGCTGATCTGGTCGGTGAGTGCGAAGAACCACGGCTTGTCGTCGATCACCATCCAGGTGTCGCGGTCACGAGGCAGTGCCTCGATCACGCCTTTGTCATCGAACCGCAACGTCCGCTCCGGGACCGATGTCCACATCGAAGAACCGGTCAGGTCGAAGAACGTCACACCGTCGACACCTTCGGAGCTGATCACGTACTCCCATTGTGGATCAACGACATCGGCGATGATCACGGTGTGCGGCGTCGGCGTCTGTGCAGACGAACTGGCGTGGCGAGGCGTGAACGACCCACGGCCGGCGAATAATTCGGCTTGCTCCGCGGCGAACTCACGCACCGAGCCATAGACCATCCGCGCGTTACCCGCCGCGTCCTGGCGCCGGGAATCACCGAAGTGCGGCAGCCACTTGACCCAATCCCATTCTTCCAAGTCCGAACTGACCACAACCATCTGCACGTGGTCGGGGCCATGGGAGAACGCCAGCTGACAGACGATCGCTCGCATCAGTGCCAGTACCTGCGGGCGCTCGCCGATCAGCGCATACCAAGGTTCCACGAGCAGGGAAACCATCTTCGGCAGGTTGTAGACGACGCTCTGATAGCGACCGAATTCCTGAAGCGCCTTACCGGTCACCGGCTCCAGCTCGATGTCGGTCGGCATGTTCTGGGGCTCACCCCAGGTCACCTCGGGACGTGTCATACCGACACCGACCCGGACGACACCGAAATTGAGGTCTTTACCGTCGGGCTTGCGCTCCCACATCCGGGGCGATCCCACGGCAGCACTCAGCGTGTCGGGAGCCGGGTGGAACCACCGGTAGTTGGCGTCCATGCTGTCGGCCGACTCGTGGGCGGTCTCGCGCAGCATGTCCAGCATCAGCATGAACTGGGCGCGCATCGAGTCGAGCTTCGGGCGGCTCATCTGCTGCTGGCCGCCGAATCGGCCGCCGAACATCATCATCGCGACGCCGCCGATCATGAAGATCGGGAAAATCGAACCGGCACCGCCGAAGACGTGCGAGCCGCTGGCGAAGGTCATGGCGACCATACCGATCAGCAGGCCGACCACCAGGACGCCGACCACGACCATCCACCAGGGCTTGCCTTCCGGTGGCGGGATGCTCAACGGCGTCGGTAGGACGATGTTCTCCGGCTTGATGACCGGCGGCTTCTCGGCTGTCGGCCGGGCGAATCCACGTTTCACTTCGGTACCACCAACTCTGCAGGGGACATATCCATCGGGAGGGTGTCGTGCTCCACCAGCGCATCAGCCCGCGAAAGCGTCGGACCCTGCGGAAGGAGTCGGAGCGCCACCCAGGGCGCCAGGCCCGGTGTGGTCTGCAAACCCAACGCCTCACGCACGTCACGGGTGTCGTCCACGCCGAATCGGGCGCCCGCATCCGTCACCCACCATAGCGATTCGGTTGTCTTGGCACCGGGATCGTTGCCGGTCACGGCCACGAAATTGGCGAAGCTAGGACCGAAGTAAACCTGGTCGGCGGTGCGGCCGGTCGTATCCGACTTCACCAGTGACACAACCTTTTTCGTCTCGGACTGCCCGACCGGGATGGTCGGCCCGGACACCACCTGAATGCGGGCCCGGTTTTCGCCGCTGGTCTTCTCCCACCACCAGCAGGTCGCCGGGTTCTCTCGAAGGTCCATGACGTTCAACGGGTTGTCGGGATACGACGACAGATCCAGCTTGTTGACCACCGGCATCTTGGCCAACGCGGACGGCTCGACGGTCACCGGCTTGCTGTTGTTCGCACCACCGGCGTTCTGCATGATCTGCGCGACCAGTGGCGGCAGTGTCTGCACACCGTCGGCCAGCACCAGCGAATACTGCTGTGGCCCACTGATTTGTGGGGTGACGAGGATCGTCCCCACCGGGCCGGGGGCGCCGGGGAAGGTCGCGGCGCTGCCCGCATTCTGCACCTCTGGCACCGTCAGTTCGGGCCCGACCGGCAACGCGTCAAACAAGGCGCGGCTCATCGGTTTTGCCATGCTGATCTGTTCTGGCGTCAGCCCGAGCGGCAACAACACCGAGCGGTTCGCCGCGTCGATACGTGACCGGCGCCCTTCCCGGATGACCCAGGTGTCCCCGCTGTAGCTCAGGACGACGGCGTCCGAGCCGTTCAGTACCCGGCGGCGGCTGCTGAGGTCGGGCGTGCCGTCGATCACCGTGACGGTTACGCCGGACGGTGAACCGACCCCGGTCGAACCGGCCACCGTGTCGCAGATCAGCCACGACGACGAGGATGGCGTCTTCGTCCCGAAGTTTGACGGCGCCCCCGGAATACCCACCATCGGGCCACGCGGCACGTTGGCGATCTGGCTGGACCGAACCAGGTGAGGGTTGTCCGGGCGCCCCGTGATCAACCGCGCAGAGGCCAGGTTCAGCGCCGGGTACAACTTGTCGCCCACGCGGACGTACAACGCGCCTGAGTCGCGGTCGGCGATGATCGACGAATCCCCTACCTGGCCGGCCGGGCTGATGAATGAGTACAGCAGCGCACCCAGGCAGATCACCACGGCCGCAGACACGGACGCCACAATGGCCAAGGTCTGGCGGCGTCCCGGCTCGACCTCCATGCGGACCCGCCAGCGGGTCAGCGCCATCGAGGTTCGGCGAGCAAGGAATTGATAACCCGTCACCTGCGTGCGCGTCGATAGCCCGAGGCCGTACCCCGAGCCGCGCTGCCCGCGACTCTCTTCCGCCACTAATTCACCATCCGGTCTGCTAGAACGCCTGGACATCGTCCAGCGCGCGAATCACATCGATAACCGTAAGCCACCGGCAATGACCTCGCCACGTAGCGCAATGTGGCGTTTACTATCACGCCTTGTTACGTCCATCCGTCCAGCCGAGTGCGCAGCGACAGCAACGACCGGCTCAGCGCTGGCAAGCAGCACTGAGCTGGCAGTTTCCAAGTTTCCCACTGGATCCCCCGGCCGGATAATTCATCTCTCCAAGAGGATCGTAGCGACGGACGGCCCGCCCGTCCTGTCGAGCGGTGCTGCCCCGGCGACTTCGCTGACCTGCTGCGTCATCGCCCGCCAGCAAAAGCCGCGGCGGTCCTATCCCCGGCCGCGTCGTGCCGGACGGCTTTTGGCAGCAAGATGGGCGGCATGACTGAGCTCGCGCCTTCGTTGGTCGAACTTGCCGGCAGATTCGGCATTGCCACGTGGTACGAGGACTGGATGCGCCGCCAGGTGCGGGTATCGGAGAACACGCTGGTGGCTGTGCTCGCGGCGCTCGGTGTCGCGGCCGACACCGAGCAAGACCGGAACGAGGCGCTGACCCATCAATTGCGCACGTATTGGGCACGTCGATTACCCTCCACCATCGTCGCGCGCACCGGTACCCCGACGCGGTTCTGGGTGCACGTCACCCACGGTGATCCCGCCGAAGTGTTGTTGCGGCTCGAAGACGGCACCGTGCACGGTGGCGTGCAACAAGTCGACAACTTCACGCCCCCGTTCAATCTGGACGGGCGCTGGGTCGGCGAGGCCACCTTTGTCTTGCCGGCTGACCTGCCGTTGGGCTACCACCGTCTGCATCTGCGCTCTGGGGGCGCCGAAACGAGTGCCGCGCTCATCGTGACGCCCGACTGGCTCGGGCTGCCGGAGCAGCTCGGCGCGCGCCGGGCGTGGGGCTTGGCCGCTCAGCTGTACAGCGTGCGGTCCGAGCAGTCGTGGGGCGTCGGCGACCTCACCGACCTGACCGACCTGGCGGTGTGGTCGGCCTCCCGGCATGGCGCTGATTACCTGCTCGTCAACCCGCTGCACGCGGCCACACCCACGATTCCGATGGAGCCGTCGCCGTATCTTCCGACGTCGCGCCGCTTCTTCAACCCGCTTTATCTTCGCGTCGAATCCATCCCCGAGTACGCCGACCTGACCAAGCGGGGCCGGCTGCGCCGGTTGCGGGACGACGTCCAACAGCACGCCGGTCGGGTCGACGCCATCGACCGCGACAGCGCGTGGACGGCCAAGCGGGACGCCCTGAAGCTGGTTTACCGGGCGCCGCGGTCGGCGGGCCGGGAGCTGGCCTATGCGGCTTTCCGTGAGCGTGAAGGCAGCGCACTCGACGACTTCGCGATCTGGTGCGCGCTGGCCGAAAAATACGGTGGCGACTGGCATTGCTGGCCGAGTTTCCTGCAGCACCCCACCGCTATCGGCGTGGCCCGGTTCGCCGAAAAGCACGCGGACACGGTCGATTTCCACCGCTGGCTGCAATGGCAACTCGACGAGCAACTCGCGGCGACGCAGTCACAGGCGGTGCGGGCCGGCATGTCGCTGGGCATCATGCATGACCTGGCGGTCGGCGTGCATCCGAACGGGGCCGACGCCTGGGCCCTGCAGGATGTGCTGGCGCTGGGCGTCACCGCGGGCGCGCCGCCCGACGAGTTCAATCAGCTCGGCCAAGACTGGTCGCAGCCGCCCTGGCGGCCGGACCGGCTGGACGAGCAGGAGTATCGGCCGTTCCGTGCGCTGATAAGGGCGGTGCTGCGGCATGCCGGCGGTGTTCGCATCGACCACATCATCGGGCTGTTCCGGCTGTGGTGGATTCCGCAGGGCGCACCGCCCACCGAAGGCACCTACGTGCGCTACGACCACGAAGCGATGATCGGCATCGTCGCACTGGAGGCGCACCGCGCGGGTGCGCTGGTTGTCGGCGAGGACCTCGGCACCGTCGAACCGTGGGTCCGCGACTACCTCCTACTACGCGGGCTTTTGGGCACCTCGATTCTGTGGTTCGAACTGGACCGGGACGGAAGTGGCGGTCCGCTGCCCGCCGAGCGCTGGCGCGAGTACTGCCTGTCGTCGGTCACCACCCACGATCTGCCGCCGACCGCCGGTTACCTGGCCGGTGAACACGTCCGGCTGCGCGAGTCCCTGGGATTGCTGACCCGGCCCGCGTCCGAAGAGCTCGAGTCCGACCGGGCCGAGTTGGCGGCCTGGATGGCCGAGCTGCGCCGGGTTGGGCTGCTGGGCGAACACGACGCCGACCCCGAACAGATTGTTCTCGCCCTGTACCGCTACCTGGGCCGAACGCCGTCCAGGTTGTTGGGAGTGGCGCTGACCGACGCGGTCGGTGACCGGCGAACCCAGAATCAACCCGGCACCACCGACGAATATCCGAACTGGCGGGTTCCGCTGACCGGCCCCGACGGCCGGCCGGTGATGCTCGAAGACGTGTTCACCGATCGTCGGGCCGCCGCGCTCGCGGAGGCTGTCCGCACTGCGCTCGCGCCTCCAACTATCTAGCCGATCGCCTGTTAGCTTCAGGTGCCATGAAGTTCTCCGTTTCTGCCCCGGTTGCCGACGGTGTCGCCGGCGACCCCGGCGCGCAACGACTTTCGCTGCCATGACTCCATCGCCGAACGACCGAGCCGCGTTGAGCGATCTGGTCCACCGATATGCGGCCGGAGTCGACGACCGTCAATTCGATTCTGTGGCGGCGCTTTTCACGGCGGAAGCCGAGCTGATGGTCCCTGAGCCGCCGGCCACACTGAAGCCGATTCATTCGCATCACGGTCAGCAGGCCATCGCGACCGCGGTTGCAGCGGTTGCCGCCGTGGCGCGTACCGAGCACGCGATCGTCGGTGAGGTGTACGACGAGGGCCCGCGGCCCGGCACGGCGCGAGGCCGGATCGCGTGCGTCGCACATCACTGGACCCAGGGCGCCGAGCAGGTACTCGACGTGGCTTGGCATCTGCGCTATGACGACGAGTACGAGTCGACGGACGCCGGATGGCGGATCAGTCGCCGAGTGTTGACGGTCAATGCGATCGAAACGCGCCCGGTACGCCGGTTGCTGCCACCGGATCGGGACTGATCCGATCCCGCTGGAATCGCGCCTCCGCGTCAAAATCGTTTGGCCAGTCGGCGTTTCGGGTAGCCACCCAGAAGGCTCAGCCCGATGCCGTCGAATGGACAGAACCGCAATGGAGGTGCTGATGAGGCACGACAGCCGCGACCCAGTCGACCATGACCGAGCCTCCCGGCGGTGCGCGGATGGACCGCCGCGGGACGCCGTGCGAACACCCGGACTTATCGTGGTCGGGGCTGCTGTGCTCGCGCTGGTGGTGTGTGTCACCAATTTCGCGCTCGGCGAGGTAGGCGCGGGCATTAGTGCCGCGATCATCGGATTGATGGCCCTCGGTGCCGGCCTGGATTGGCTTGCCATGGACCGCAGGCGGATCCGCCAGGCCGAGCGGGACTGGTTCCTCAGCCATCCGACGGGGTAATCCCGGCGGCTATTGCATGGCGGCGAGGTTCTCCACCGACTTGCGCACATCAGACCGGAGCACCCTGGCCACAACCATGCCGACCGGCCCACTGAGTACGCCCCCACTGAGGTTGGCGGTGAGATCAAATGTCGACCCCGACTGCGTGTCGGTCACTGCCATTGCCACGGTGATCCGAATTCCGCCGCGACCGCGGCCTTGCAGCTCAATCGATTTGGGTTCGTCGTAGCGGGTCACTGTCCAGTGAACGACGTTGCGGAATCCCTTCACCTTGATGCACGACGAGATTTGGGTGCCCTTCTCGATCGTCGACGGCAGATCGCCGCGCCAACCGCCGAAAATCGTCATCCATTCGTCGAATCGACCCAGATCGGAAGCAAGTTTCCAGGCGGCGCCCGGGTCCAGGTCCGACGACGTCGAAACATCCACGTGTGCCAACCTTTGTCACTCCTTTTGGGACCTGCGGCGACCGCGTCTGCGCGCCGTGAATTGAGTCCTAGCCGCTGGGTTGCGTACCCGCGGCCGCTGACCCGAAACCCGGGCTCTTACTCGGGCTGTTGGGCCAGGAACTCGGTCAACGCGGCCGCTGACAAGCGTCCGGGGCCGCTACGGGCCCCGGACACAATTTGCCAGTGATGGACTGGTGCCGACGGTTACGTCGGGCAGACGCCTTTCACCCAGTCGCTGACGAGTTTGTTGTATTTCGTGTAGTCCGGGTCATCAAAGTGGGCACCGCCCGTGGTGACGAAGTGTTCGATCGCTTCCTTGACCTTCGCCGGCGGGTTGTACTTCTCGAGAGTGTCGGCGGCTTTGCGGGTGGCATCTTTGTCAGACGCGGTCAGCAGATCTGCGTTCGCGCCGGTGACGTCAACGCATTGACTGATATCCAGCGTGGTAGATGGTGCCGCCTCGGTGGTTTCGCTCGACGGCGACCCCGTGGTGGCAGACGCGGAAGAGGAACTCTTTGTGGTAGATCCGGGCGAATTCGCCGGTTTGCTACCGGACGAACAGCCCGATATCGCCAATCCGGCGACGAGCATTGCCGCGACCAACCACCGATGGGTCATGTGAGCCTCCTACATAGTCGATCTATCAGTCTGAAACGGGTATCGCACGGCCGTAGAGTAACCCACTACTACCGGAAGCGGTGCCAATTCTTCGGCAGTGGATTTGGTTTGCTCGCAACGCGAGCAGCCAGCGGCGGGTAGCCAGATCGGGTAAACGACTTATTGACATCGGAGCGGCGCAGGCTCCCTGCCGATCGGCGCGTCGAGCTTCAGGCCTGCGCTGAGAGGAAAAGTCGATCGGGGTTCAGAGTCGTGGAGGCATAAGACCTTGTGGCTCAATGGATTCCGGCTCGGCATAATCGGCTAAGGTACTCGGAAACCGTGTCACCGGTTAGGGCCAGGCCTCGTTCAACTTCTCTTCGACATCGATGATTTGCGCCGCTTGAGAGTGGGGTGCATCGATCTCGTCGGCGACGTACTGGGCGACGAATCGGCGAATCTCGCCGTCGACGCCGGCCAGAATGCGCAATATCTCGCCGCGGAACGATTTCGATGACACATTGACGGTGATATCGGAGGGCCGCGGCTTCGCGACGTCGACAATCAACACCAGCGGCTCGGCGGCACGTGCGGTCGCGCGCAATGCAATGTCTCCGGAAACCACAAACCGCTGCTTGTCGAGCCGTAAATCCAGGAGCAGATCGATGGATAAAGGAATGTGAATGACGAAGGTGATGCTGTCACCCAAACGTCGTGTGACGCGGGGCTCTTGGATCTTGACGTTTGCGCTGACCTTGGCAATCCCGCCGGGTCCCTGAGCAATCGGCTCCATGGCGAACTCGCTGCCGGCAATATCGGCGAAAGCCGCGGCGACACGCTCGGGGGTGACGGCGACCTCGAAGAATCTGCGTCCGAACTCTTCGTAGGTGACATAGTCGTGGTTTTGCATAGGCTTATACCGTCTCACGCCACTTGCCGGAACCTTCGCTGATCTGTCCGCGTCGCAGGAATTTCGCGTCGGATACCACCTGCGCAGACCGGGCGGCCGTGACGGCCCGATACCCATTCGAACGGGTTGTGAACAACACCACACGTCGGCGCTTCGGTTCGGTGTGTCGGCCGCTGGCCTGGGAAGCTTGACGACGGGAGGTGTTGGAGTCTGATGGGCGCCCACGAATTGATTGAGCCTCGCTCAGCCGTCTCCCGGGTCGAGGGGGTTCTCACCTGGCTTGGCGGCGGACACTGGCGCGAACTAGGTGAACGACACGAGCGGTCCACCCATGCCGTGGCGGGCGCGGTAGTGCTGCTCGGGGCTGTGCTGGCCTGGCTTGTGGCTTCGTTGGCCGTGAACGCGTCGACACGCTGGTCGCTATTGGCGATCGTCGCGCTGACCCTCGTGTTCGGTCTGCTGGTTGGGGCGGTGACTCGCGGCATCGCGAGCGGCCCCCACCGTGGCTGGGCGGGCATCGTGGGACGCGCGATTGTTGCTGCGGCAGTCGGCGTTGTCGTCGGCGAACTCGCCGCGCTCGTCGTGTTTTCGCACTCGATAGATCACCGTCTCGACGACCAGGCGCTGCGTACCGCCGATTCGGCGCCGGCCGTCGTGCAGGCCTCGTCGACGCTGCAACAGACGCGCGATTCGCGGAGCGGGCTGGATAACGCCGTTGCACAGGCCCGCAGCAACCAGGACAACGCCTTAGTCGTCGCACGCTGTGAATACCACCCCAGCCCGGCGTGCCCGCAGACTCGTATCACCGGCATTCCCGGTGCCGGGCCCGAAACCCGTACGGCGAATGAGCAGCTCGCCGACGCACAGCGTGAGCTCGACAACGCCTTGGCGGCTCGCGACCGCCAGGCGCCCGGATTGGACGCCACGATTGCCCACCAAGAGCACGCCGTCACCGAGGCGCGGCAACGCCTGCTCGCCGATGCGGGTCCGGGCGGGCTCGGCGCGCGCTGGATGGCCATGAACGACCTCACCTTCGCCGGCGTCGGGGCATTGATGTTGCGGCTGTTGACCATCGCATTTTTCGTGTTGGTCTACTTACTGCCCCTGATCCTGCGGATGTGGCGCGGCGAGACCACCCACGATCGCCACGCGACGGCGCGCGCGGACCGTGAACGCGCCGAGCTCGATGCGGACACCGCGGTAGCGATCAAGCGGGCTGAAATTCGTCGCGAGGCCGAAATGTTATGGGCCGAGCACCAACTCACCCAGGCTCGTCTGGCCATCGAGGCGCAGGTCGAAATCGACCGCGAGCAGCAGCGTCGTCGAGTCGCGGAGGTCATCGAGGGGCCGCGGCCCGCATCATCTCAGCGAACCTTCGAGCAGGTGGAGGAAGACATTTACCTGCCGATCGCCGCCGAAGCGGAGGCGGTCAGCCGGGCGATCGCCGAATTACCCTCCGGCGCAACGGATTCCCATGCCGAGGCGACGCCGGAGGTGGAGAACCTGCCGGCACAGGTCGAGCCGGCCGGTGAGGTTGAAGCGCCGGGCGAGCGCGGCACGCCGCTCATCCCGTCGCTTGAAGACGCAACTCGGGCAGCGGCCCGCTGGATTCGCCCGCTGGTGCCGCCCTTCGTCGCGCGGGCGATCGACAACACCACCGCGCCGCTGCGTACCGCGCGTCAGGTGTTCGAAGAAGTCGAGGAGATCACGTTCTCGCTCAAGCGCACTCGCAAGGTGACGCTGGACTCCGAGACCTCAGACCCCGGCGAGCGGCCGCCGCGTGCGTCCACCCCCGGTGAGACGCACCCCGGACGCATTCCCTCGCCGCGCGCACACCACGAGACCCACGCTGATCCGGCCCGGCAGCTAGGCAGGCGCCGCGAGAGCTCCTCGTTGCGGCTTTCCGCCAAAGATGCGGACGGCCTGGAGCTCGGGACGGCGGACAGCGGCCGTACGCGCGAATTGACGGAGCGCGACGGGCGGCGTGAGCTGCGTTCCCCCGAAGGCCCGCGCCAACTTCCACCCGGGAAATAGCTGCGGGTTATCCCACGGCTAGCTCGAGTCGTTCGAGACGGCGCACCAGCAGGCTGGGCATCCAACGCCCGACGTCGGCTTGCTCGATCGTCGAGGTCCGTTCGAGCAGCAGGCGCAATACGACGGTGGCTTCCAGGCGCGCCAGCGCCGCGCCAACACAGAAGTGCGCACCCTTTCCAAAACTGAGGTGCCCCTTGACCTCAGCGCGGTCAAGCAGAAACTCGCCGGGTTTCTCGAAATGGACCGGATCGCGGTTGGCCGCCCCCCACAACAGCAGCAGATGCGAGTCGGCCGGCAGCTCGACGCCGGCCAGGGTGGTGTCGTTTCGCACGTGTCGGTAATGGCCACGGAATGGTGGCTCGTAGCGCAACGTCTCCTCGATGAATGCCGTTAGCAGCGCAGGGTTTTCCCGCACCTGCCGTTGGATGTCGGGACGGTTCGCCAGTATCCAAGCCGCGCTGCCCAGCAACGACGCCGTCGACTCTCCCCCGGCGGCGAACAAGATCACCATCATCACCTGGGCGGCGACGGTGTCCACCTCGCCCGAGGCGCAGGCAACGGCAAGCTCGCCCAGCAGATTGTCCTGGGGATCGGCCGCGGCGAGATCGAATTGCTCGTTGATATAGGCGCTGAGTTCCATCACCGCGATACCCGCGGCGGTGAGCTGCTCTTCGCTGACCAGTCCTTCGACCATCTGGGTTGCCGCGTATCCCCATTTCATCAGTTGCGCGGTGTCGGTGTCGGGCACCCCGATCAGTTCCGCCACCACCATCATTGGCAGGCGATTGGCCATGTTATCCATCCATTCGATGTGCCCATCGCGCAGCGCCTCGTTCCACAGCCGCTCCGCGGTGTCGGCGGCGAATTGCTCGATCACGCGAATCCGCCTGGCCGCCAGTTGGCGTACCAACAGTTTCCGGTGCACGGCATGGGCAGGGTCGTCGGCGGTGGCCAGCACATGGGTCGAACCGCCGAGTGGCTCCATCTCGAACGCCTTGACGGCGCCCTCGGCGGTGTAGGTCATCGTGGCGGTGAGGTTCGACGAAAAGTCCTCGGGCCGCCCGATGACGTCATTGACAGCATCCCAGTCGCATACGGCGTAGAAGTCGGAGTCACCGATCCGGTGAACTGGGCCGGCCGCACGCATGCGCTCGTAGAGCGGGTAGGGATCTTGCAGAGCTTCGGCACCGAAGAACGTACCGGCGTGGGCTATGGCTGTCACCACTTCAGCGTGCGAACCCGGATATCCCCACGTCAACAGCCGTGCGGAAAGTTGAAAACGACCACTCGGTGGTACGGGGTCCGGCCGTCTCAGCGTGAATCCCGGACCAGCGACGATGGTGAGATGGAAGGCTAATATTGTCTCAGGCTTGAGGTATATGTGGTTCTGCTTCTCGGCCGAAAGGGTTGGTGACCGATGCCGCGTGACGACTGGTTAGTCGGCGATCGACGCGAAGCTGCCGCGGAGCGCATCTATGCGGCCGCCACCGAGATGTTCACGCGCGGGGGGTTGGAGGGCTTCGATATCGACGCGTTGGCCAAACGTGTTCATTGTTCGCGCGCCACCATTTACCGCTACGCCGGCGGGAAGGCCCAAATCCGCGACGCGGTCATCACCCGCGCCGCGTCGCGCATCATCGAAACGGTGCGCCACGCCGTCGAGACCATGAGCGGTCCCGAGCGGGTCGTCACCGCGATCACCGTGGCGCTGCAGCTGATTCGGGCCGATCCGCTGTATCAGCTCGTCTTCAACCCGGTCCGGGCGGACGACATGGGGTGGCTCACGGGATCGCCGCTATTGGCCGACTTCGCCTCGGAGCTCACCGGACTCACCGACGGTGACTCGCAGGCCGCGCACTGGGTGGTGCGCATTGTGCTGTCGTTGATGTACTGGCCCGTCGGCGATGACAAAGCCGAACGCGAGCTGGTGCAGCGCTTTGTTGCGCCCGCGTTCACCCACTCGGGCTGAAATGCGGCTACTCGTCGCCGAAAGCGGCGTAAAGCTCGGGAAGGAAGCCGGCCAGGTGATTCATCTCCTGCGCACAGTGCACAAGCAGATTGCGGGCGTTGTTCTCGGGGCTACCGAGGATGTGCGATGCTATGGGGCGCAGTGCTTTTGAGGCTATACCGGGAGCGTTGCGCACGGCGATATGAGGCCCGCCCATCCAAAATCGGGACCGCATTTCGGATCCGCTCGGGGTCGACCGCACGTGGTGGATGAACCACCCGACGTCCACCGGGGCGTCACTGGCGCCCAGCCGCGCACAAATCGAAACCGCATCCGCGCCGTCGGGTGGACAGCCCATCTCCGCCGGATCGACGAATTGGATTGCGCCATTGAGGATGGTCGAGCCGATGTACTCGCTGATCAACGACCAGCGGCCGATGTAACGCTGGGCGCCTTGGCGGCCGGCGTCGTCGCCGTCCTTCCACGCGGCGGACAGATGCGCCCGCGGGTGCCACAACTTGTAGCGGCGGGTGTCACTGCCATGCCAGCCGAACCACCAGGACCACATCCCCGGCGTGACGCCTGGCATGTCCGTGCGGACCGACACGTGATAGCTCCCGTCGTCGAGAACTCCATAGCCGTTCTCGGTCTGCTGGTATCCCGCGTCGGCGACGGTCGCGGCCTCGTCGAACGCCACCAAGGCCATCCCGCCTTGCGGGCCATGCTGTAGCGCCTCGACGACATGTGTTGGTAGCGGGGCCATTTCGGGATTGAAGAACTTGCCGAACGGCGTGTTCGCGTCGTCGTTGCGGTAGCCGAGGTAGAGGTCGCCGGCCATCAGAGTCGCCCCATCCAGGCGTTGAACAGGCCATCCGGGTCGTAGTCGGCTCGGATTTTATCCAGGCGGGCCATGGCCTCATCGCTGGCGAACCGTGCCGGTCGCTGGCCGAGGTTTTCGTCGGCGAGCTGAATGCCGGTGGCCAGATGCGACATCGCGGCCATGTGGGACTGCGCCCAGCCGGCGTATTTCGTTTCGTCGGCGGGGTCCTTCCACGAGCCGTAGAGCGCCAGGTAGATGTCATCTTCGATGCTGTAGGCCATGTCCTGGCGGGGTGGGACCGGCCCCCAGTTCAGCCAGAGGAAGTGCGCAGGATGGGGAGGCATGGTCTCGAGGATGTTCCGGATGCCCGGGAGCAGGTCTTCGGCCGACGCCGACGTCCACATGTTGTCCACCGCGTAGTAATGGTCGGACAGGTAGTGGGTCATCGCGACGTCATACCAGGTGGGCAAATCGGTTGGCATATAAGGGACTTTGACGAGCGCCTTGTCAGCGACCGGGCAGGTCCCGAATATGGCGAGCGCCTTTTCGGCTTCCTCCTGGGAATCGGCGAACGCCGGTGACGCAAAAGAGATCACGGGACTGTCTATTCCCATAGTGGGTTCACCCCGTGAGGCGACGGCTTGTAGCTCGACCCGAGGGTCAACTTCGGCGCCGATGCTGCGAGCCCACGCATAAACCTCGTCGGCCAACTCGAACGGATAGAGATAGGCGCTGGTACCACAGACTGCGGGACGCCGGTACAGCTTGAGGTGATACGACGTCACGACACCAAAAAAACCGGGGCCGGCGCCGCGCGCGGCCCAGTACAGGTCGGCATGATTGTCTTCGTCGCAGTGGATCTGCTCGCCGTCGGCGGTAACGACGTCGACACCGATGACACTCTCGCAAGCCGGACCGTAGATCCGGCTGTTCCAGCCGTATCCACCCTGCAGCAGATACCCGCCGAGACAGACGCCTTTGCAGTGGCCGCCTGGAAAAAACAGGCCCTGCTCTTGCAAGTCGGCCATGAGCAGGCTGCCGCCCTTGCCGGGACCGACCACGGCGAGGCTCTTCTCGGCGTCGATCGTGACGTGATTGAGGCGGCTGACGTCGAGCAGCACCGCGCCATCGCGAAGATGGCTTGCCGCAAAGCTGTGTCCACCCGAGACGATGCTGACCTTGTGGCCGTTGGCCTTGGCGTAGCGCAGGCCCGCGGCGATGTCGTCGGCGTCGACGGCCGCAACGATCAGCTCGGGGTAACGCTCGGGAACTCGCGCATGCCAAACAGTTCCGCTGCGGGCGGCTTCGTATCCCTCGTCGCTGCGAAAAAAGTGCCGCCCTGCAGGTAGCGAACTCATCATGAGCTCCTTTGATCCAGAATACGGTTCTTGGTAGTTCGGAATGCGGAACACTATAGTGGAATAGTGCCGCCCACGGAACCCACTCCGCCAACGAATCGCGACGAAGGCATCCAGGTGCTGCGCCGCGCCGCCGCCGCATTGGATGAGATCGCCGCCGAGCCCGGACAGCTCCGCCTGGTCGACCTCGGTGAGCGACTTGGGCTGGCCAAATCCACGGCGCGCCGGCTGCTGGTCGGCCTGGTGGAAGTCGGATTGGCCAAGGTTGATTCGCAAGGCCATTTCTCGCTGGGTGAGCGCTTGCTGGGTTTGGGCAGTGCGGCCGGAGCGCATGTCTCGGCGCTGTTCCGGCCGACGATCGAACGGGTTGCGGGTGCAACCGACGGTGAAACAGTCGATTTGTCCGTGTTGCGTGGACAGCGGATGTGGTTTGTCGACCAGATCGAATCGTCGCACCGGCTTCGAGCGGTCTCTGCCGTCGGTATCCGGTTCCCGCTGGAGGTGACCGCCAACGGCAAGGCGGCGCTGGCGACTCTCGCCGACGCCGAGGCGGAGGCGGTGATCTCCCGGTTCAATTCCGGCGTCGCCGAGCGGTTGCGCCGCGAAACCGCCGAGATCCGGCGCACCGGAATTGCTTTCGACCGCGGCGAACACACCCCGGGGATTTCGGCGGCCGCTATCGCGCGACGGACCGTCGGCGACAACATCGTTGCCATCTCCGTGCCGGCGCCCACCGAACGCTTCCTGGAAAAGGAGCAGCGCATCATCGCAGCATTGCGCACGGCGGCCGATTCACCGGCGTGGACTCGTTGACAGGGAGTGAAGGAGCGGTGAAGATCCGCTGACGGACCGCCGCTAGGGCCGGCCGCGGCGCACGATTGTCGCGGGCTCGATTTTCTTCCAACGGTGCCTGAGGCCTCGCGACCGTCCCGGCCACCGGAGTTCGAGCGGAAAAATGTTGTGCTCCAACGGCTTTAGATCGGCGGGCCGTTGGCAATGGTTGGCACGGCCGTGGTACCCCCCAGGGACCCCGGCCGCGCCAAGTTCTTGGTTACCCGTCAACAGCTCAGAGCTGCCGCTCCGGTGAACAGCTGTCCCCACTCGTGGCGCGCAGCCGACTGCGCCTCAATGAAGCTGGATGTCTTCTCGCCTTCGCCTGCGAGGTGCACGAGCGCCCATGCCATCGCGAATACCGGAACCCGGTGGCGCACTGCCGCGTTGTGCAATTCGTCGAAAGCCGTCTCCGAACGGCACCGGCGAAGTCCAATGATGATCCCCCGCGCGGTGTCCAGAATGCGGCTGGAGTTCGGGCCACACGAAGTCTGTGTGGGAACCCAGTTCGCCATGCTGCGCATACCTCCTGTTGCGCCCCAACGAAAATTCGCTACCCGACATAGCGAACAAGAATCCCTGCGAGAACTGATAACTCGCCACCGTGATTCTCAAAGGCGCACTGTGCCATGATTTGTGGATCGGGGCCATTGCGCCAGACAGTGGTTCACTTCGGTATGCAGCTGTAACCGTTTCGCGACCGACTAGCTGCCACTGCACGACCCGCCCAACCCGGCCGATCGACCCGATGGATGCCGGCAATCAAGCGCGAATTAGCCTGCTAGGACTAGTAATTCATCAAATCCGGCGACGATGGCGTCATAAAAGACGTCGTAGTCGGGTATCGCTGCGGTATCGACGTTGATGCCCAGGGCGCAGGTGTCGACGTAGGTCAGCAGTGTGACGTTGACTGACGCGCCGATCGTCGGACCGAACGCGTATTGCGCGCGTACCGCCGCGCCGCCCAGAAAAACCGGCACCGGGACACCCGGCACGTCGCTGGCCAGGAAATCGACGTGGCGCAGTACCGAACCGATGTACCACCGCGGCATCAGGTTCAACGCGCCGGCAATCACCTGCGTGTAGGGCAGCGATCTTTCATCACGTACCGCCCCGGTGCGCTGGTGTATTGCCTTGATCCGTGCTGCTGGGTCCGCCTCGCCCACCGGCACGTCGAAGCGCATCAGCGTGATGCGGTTTCCTCCGATCCCGTCGGCCTTCGTTCGTAGGCTGATTGGCATCGTCAGGTGTAGGTCGCCAACCGCAACGCCGTGCTTCTCGTGGTACAGACGTAACCCACCGGCCACGCCGGCGACAAACGCGTCGTTCAGCGCCCCTCCGCATCGGTGCGCGGCTTCCCGTAGCAGCGGCATCGGAACGTCGTAAACCCCGAGACGGCGGATCATGCCGCGGTCCGTTACCAATGGAGACCCCGTCCGCGCTATCGGCCGAACCGTCCGGTAGACGGACGCCGCGGTGGCCGCTGCCGATCGGATCGTCGCAACCGGCCGCCGAACACCGTCGTACATCAGCCGCGGCGCCCACTTGACCGCGCCGGTCAAGACGCCGCCGAGCAAGCCGGTGTCATAGCGCCAGGTGTCGCGGTATCCGCTGAGGGGCGATGGCTTCGATACCTTCGGCTCGGGCGGCAGGGGTTCATGCTCCGATAGTTCTGCCGAAAGGTTGAACAGGGTCATCGCGATCTGGATGCCGCCGATTCCATCCGTGAGGGCATGGTGGAACTTGCAGATCATTGCCGCGCCACCGTTCTCAAGGCCGTCAATCAGCGTTGTCTCCCACAGCGCGCGGGCCCGGTCGAAGTCCTGCATCTCGGCCAATCGGGCCATCTCGAGAACGTCATCGAGTGTCCCAGCCCCGGGAGCGGCAGTTCGCCGGATGTGGTAGTCGAGGTCGAAGTCCCGGACAGGCTCCCACCGGGGCGGAGCAGGCGGCGGCGACGCCACCACCCGCTGTCGAAACATCGGCATTTTTCGGCTGATCAGGTCGAATCGCTCCCGGACCTCGCCCCAGTCCGGGGACCGATCCAACAGTACGACGCTCACCACGGTTGATCGCAGCCGTGGATCACTTTCCATCGCCCAGGTGAAGGCGTCGCTGTTGCGCATGAATGCAGTCATTGGTGTGCTCCAGGCGCAAACCTACGGGTGGCGGTGGCCGAAGTCATCAGATTGTTGGCACACAATGACTTTGGTCCTTCGAATTAGGGCCGTTTGTCAACGTGGCCCATCGTCAAAGCACCGCTTTGAGGTCCTTCGCCTTCGCGATGTCATCCCACTCAACGCCGAGTTCGAGCAAGATTTCCTCGGTGTGCTGTCCATGTTCCGGGGCGCGCGCGGGAAGCGGCGGGGTTTCGTTGAACTGGACCGGCGCAGCGACGATTCGGTATTTCTCACCGTGATCGTCAATGTTCGTCACCACGTAGCCGTTGGGTTCGACCTGCGGATCATTGAGGGTCTCGCGCGGCGTTGCCAGCGCGCCCCACACACCGGGTTCGCTTTCGAGCACCTTCTGCCAGTGCGCGAGGTCATGGCTGGCAAACGCGTTCGCCACGATCTCGGTCGCCGCGGCCGCGTTCGCGATCAGGTTGCTCGAGGGTACGAATCGCTCGTCGGTGGCCAATTCCGAAAGCCCCATCCGCTCACAGAAACCGACCCAGAATTTGTCGGGCTGTAAGAAGACCAGCTGAATCCACCTGCCGTCTTTGGTCTTGTATCGGTTCACCAGCGGATTGATGGCCAACCCTGGTGGTGCGCCCGGAATGCCGTCGATGTCGAAGAAATCTGCGGCCGAAATCGACGGTGCGATGGACCACATCGCTTGCGCCAGTAGCGAGGAATCGACGATCGTCGGCTCACCGGTGCGTTCCCGGTGGAACAACGCCGCACACACGCCGCCGGCCAACGTGGCCCCACCCTGCAGGTCGCCGAAACCGGGACCCTGGACCGCGGGTGTATCGGTCCCGAAAGGCGTGAGCGTGTAGGCAACGCCGCCCCGGGCCAGGTAGGTGGCGGCATCGAAGCCGCCGCGATCGCGATCCGGGCCGCGGACTCCCAGGCCGGTGCCGCGCGCAATGATGATCTTGGGATTGAACGCGCGGATGTCGTCGACGGTCAGTCGCGCCCGCTCTAATGCGCCGGGCAGCCAGTTGGTCAGGAAGACGTCCGCAGTCGCCAACAGGCGGCCGAACAACTCGCGGCCCGTTTCGGATTTGATGTCGATCGCGATGCTGCGCTTGCCGCGGTTGCCCAACTCGAGGATGAAGTCGGCGTCCGGGCGGGCCGCTTCGCGGGTGAACCCGCCGACGACCAGGGCTCGCCCGGGGTCACCGAACGCGACACCCTCCACTTTGATGACGTCCGCGCCCCAGTCCGCCAGGGCTGCTCCGGCCGATGGCACGTATGTCCATGACGCCAATTCGACGATCCGCACACCGCTTAGCACGCCTGACATCGCCAATCCCCTCGGTCGGGCCTGTCCTTGCTATTTTAGATATTCTAGTTACCCTAGGGGATATTGATAGCCCGGCTACAGCCACGCGCAGGTTTTCGTGGACGAGATGCGATGGAGCCGATCGTTGGTCAGATCCCGAATCCCCGCTGCGGTAAACGTGTGGCGCACTAGGGCTTGCGGCAGTCGGCCGATTCATCCGAACGTCATCGGCACGGCGATGGGTACCGGGACGAAGGGCGAGCGATGGGCAGGGTAACGGGCAAGGTGGCCGTGATCAGCGGCGCCGCGCGGGGTCAGGGGCGGTCGCACGCCCGGATGCTGGCCGCGGAGGGTGCCGACATCATTGCGGTGGATCTATGCGAGGACATCGACACCAATGAGTACCCACTGGCCAGGCCGGAGGATCTGGATGAGACGGCGCGGTTGGTCGAGAAGGAAGGGCAACGCGCCTTCACCGCCATAGCCGACGTGCGCGACCGGGTGGCCCTGTCCGCCGCGATCGACCAGGGCGTCGCCGAACTCGGTCACCTCGACATCGTGGTCGCCAACGCGGGCATCTGCCCGCTCACCGCGGGCCTGCCGCCGAAGGCGTTCGCTGACGCCGTGGACGTGGACCTGATCGGAGTGCTCAACCTTGTACATGCAAGCCTCAAGCATCTGCAAGCCGGCGCGTCGATCATCGTGATCGGATCCAACGCCGCGTTCATGTCGTCGATGAACACCACCGGCATCGACGGCGGGCCGGGCGGAGCCGGATACGCCTTCGCCAAACTCGCTGCAGCACACTATGTTAACGACTTCGCCCGGGCGCTGGCCCAATTTTCCATCCGGATGAACGCGGTACACCCGACGAACGTCAACACCGACATGTTGCACAGTCCGCCGATGTATCGAGCGTTCCGGCCCGACCTGAAGGAGCCGACCCGCGAGGACGCCGAACCGATCTTCCCGTTCGTCCAGGCGATGCCGATCCCCTACGTCGAGCCCGAGGACATCAGCGAAGCGGTGCTGTTTCTCGCCTCCGATGCCGCCCGCTACATCACGGGGCAGCAATTGCGCGTCGACGGCGGTGGCTTCCTCAAGGTGAAGCCATGGTCGGGCGCGTGACAGCAGTGGCATCAACCAGACTGCACCACAACGGAACTACGCGATGACCGACACTGAATCCCCCGACACACAGCGGCGTCTCTACGCGCTCATGGTGCTGATGAAGGCGGCCGACGACCGGCTGTCCAAGGGCATCGGCACCGGCGAATTCATGTGCGTGTATTGGCCGTCGCGCGGCCAAGAGGCGATCGCCGCCGCGATGGGTGTCGCGCTGCGACCCGATGACCAGCTGGTGACCACCTACCGCGGGCTGCACGATCTCATCGGCAAGGGCGTCCCGCTCGAGGAGATCTACGGCGAGATGATGGGGCGCACTGTCGGCGCCAGCCGCGGCAAAGGTGGCACCATGCACATCGCCAAACCTGAAGTGGGCGTGATGCTTTCAACGGGCATCGTCGGCGCCGGACCGCCGGTGGCCGTTGGGCTGGCGATGGCCGCCAAGCGAAAGAAGCTCGATCGGGTCACCGTGGTCAGCTTCGGCGACGGCGCCACCAACACCGGTTCCTTCCATGAGGCGGCCAATATGGCCGCGCTCTGGGATCTGCCGATGGTGTTCGTCTGTCAGAACAACTTGTACGCCGAGATGACACCGACCAGCGACACCATGAAGCTCGAGCACGTGGCCGACCGCGCCGCCGGATACGGCATGCCGGGCGTTCGTGTCGACGGCAACGACCCGTTGGTGGTGAAAGCCGCGCTAGACCAGGCTCTGCAACGCGCGCGCGACGGCGCCGGCCCCACCTTCATCGAGTGTGTAACCTTCCGCTTCCGTGGCCACTATTTCGGCGACCGGATGCCCTACATCCCCAAGGAACAACTCGAAGCGGCGATGGCCGCCGACCCGGTACCGCGCTTCCGCCGGCAACTCGGCGACGGCGGCATCTGCGGCGAAGACGAACTCGCGCGCATCGACGACGAGGCGTTGGCGACGGTGGAATCCGCACTGCAGACGGTGATGAGCACGGAATCGCCGTCGGCGGGCGAACTCGACCAGGACGTGTACGCAACTCCGATCAAATTCCCGGTCTGAGGACTGACAGATGGACGAGAAAGAGATGACGATGCGCGAGGCGCTGAACCTCGCGCTGGATCAGGCGCTGCAGGCCGACGACCGAGTGTTTTTGCTCGGTGAGGATATCGCCGACCCCGGTGCCTCCGGACCGACAGCAGGATTGTCGACCAAGTACGGCCACGACAGGGTCCTCGACACTCCGATCTCGGAAGCCGCGATCGTCGGTGCGGCGATCGGCGCCGCGATCGACGGGCTGCTGCCGGTGGCCGAGATCATGATCATGGACTTCATCGGCATCGCCGCCGACCAGCTCATCAACAACGCCGCCAAGCTGCGGTTCATGACCGCTGGGCGGACAACGGCGCCGATCACGATTCGTACCCAGGTTTATGCCGGGCTCGCCACCGGTGCCACGCATTCGCAGAGCCTGGAAGCGTGGTTCATGCATATCCCCGGGATGAAGGTGATCGTGCCGTCCACCCCGCGTGACGGCAAAGGACTACTGACAACCGCGATCTTCGACGAAGACCCTTGCCTGTTCATCGAAACCATTCGGCTACAAGGCAAGAAGGGGCCCGTCCCTGTCGATCCCGGATTCTCCATTCCCTTCGGCCAGGCCGACATCAAGCGGCCGGGCAGCGATGTGAGCCTGATCAGTTACGGCCGCAGCGTGCACGATGCGCTCGCCGCCGCGGTCACGCTGGCCGAGCAGGGCGTGAGCGCCGAGGTGGTCGACCTGCGCACACTGGTGCCGCTGGACGTCGTGACGATCGTCGAGTCCGTCCGGCGCACCCGCAGGGCCGTCATCGTCCACGATGCAGTGCAATTCGCCGGACCGGGCGCCGAGATCGCCGCAATCCTGCAGCACGAATTGTTCGGCGAGCTGGCCGCACCCGTCGAACGGGTCGCCGCCAGGTTCGTCCCCAACCCGGCGGCCGCGGCGCTCGAGGCGCAGATGTACCCCTCGCCGGCGCGCATTGTCGATGCGGCCCAGCGCACTCTCAAGAAGACGAATGCGCATGGCTGACTTCATTATTCGCATTCCGCGTGTGTCGGTCGCTGTCTCGGAGGCCGAACTCACCGGGCTGCTGGTCGACGCGGGTGAGCGCGTCGAGGCGGGCACGCCGATCTACGTGATCGCCACCGAAAAAGTGGAACAGGAAATCGAAGCGGGAGCATCCGGCACCGTGCAGTGGACGGGCCAGGTCGGGACCACCTACGACATCGGCGCAGAAATCGGCGTTATCACTTCATAGAGGAAGGGCACGAACAGATGGATTTCAACGAGACTCGCGAGCGGATCATCTATCAGAAAGACGGGCCGATCGCGAAGATCACGCTGAACTGGCCGGAGAAGGCCAACGCCCAGGACCAGAAGCTGGCCGAAGAAGTCGACGCCGCGTTGCTGGATGCCGACCGCGATTACGACATCAAGGTTTTGGTGCTCAGGGCCAACGGCAAGGGCTTCTGCTCGGGACATGCCATCGGAGACAACTCCACCGACTATCCCGCGTTCGTCGAGAACTCCTTGGTTCAGGGTCACCCGTGGAAGGCGCAGTCGGATCTGTTCGTCAAGCCGACGCTGAATCTGTGGGAGTTCTCCAAGCCCACCATCGCGCAGGTCCACGGCTACTGTGTGGGCGGCGGTACGCACATGGGCCTGACCACCGACATCGTCATCGCCTCCGAGGACGCCTACTTCTCCTACCCGCCCCTGCAGGGGTTCGGCATGCCGTCCGGTGAATGTTCCATAGAGCCTTGGGTGTTCATGAACTGGCGCCGCGCCGCCTACTACCTGTTCACCGCCGAGGTGATCGACGCCAAGAAGGCGCTGGAGGTAGGCCTCGTCAACGAGGTGGTCAAGCGGGAGGACCTGGACGCGCGCGTGGACGCGATCGCCCGCCACATCGCCCAGGCGCCGCTGACGACGCTCATGCTCACGAAGGCCAACCTGAAGCGGGCCTGGGAACTGATGGGCATGCGGGTGCACTGGCAGACCTCCAACGATCTGGTCGCGCTCGCGTCGATGAGCAAAGATGTGCAGCAGCTGATCGGTCAGGTTCTTCAGGGCAAGATCAAGCCCCAGGAGATGGCCAATCGACAGGCCGCGGCCGCCGCCCAGACCGACGGCGCCGCAGCCACTTAGGCCTGCTGGTGAACATCGCCGATCACGCGATCGGAGCCGCACAGTCGCCGGCCCTGATTGCCGACGCCGGCACGATCTCCTTCGGCGAACTGTATGAGCGGAGTCAACGGGTCGCCGCGGCGCTGCACGATGCTGGGCTGCGTCGAGGCGATGGTGTGGCCCTGCTGCTGCCGAACCGCCCGGAGTTCTTCGAAATCACCTGGGGCTGCCAGCTTTCCGGCCTCTACTACACCGCCGTCAACACCCATTTCACTCCCGACGAGGTGGCCTACGTCATCGGCGACTCCGACGCGAAGGCGGTGTTCGTCGACGGCGAGATGGCCGAAATCGCCGCCCGCGTACGCGATGTCAACACGGCGGTCGACGTCCACATCAGCGTCGGCCGTGGGTTGCCCGGATGGTGTGGATACGAGAATGCGCTGGCGGCTGCGGGCGCAGCCCCGCCCGCGTCGGACGGATCGGAGATGCTGTACTCGTCGGGCACCACGGGCCGGCCCAAGGCCGTTCGCCGGCCGCTGCCGGCAGACGGCAACGGCTCGTGGGCCCAGTCGGTCTTGGAGATGGCGTTGACCCATCGCTACGGCATGAGTTCGTCGAGTGTGTACCTGTCCCCCGCGCCGCTGTATCACGCGGCCGGGGTGAACTACACGATGGCGGTCAACCGCGTCGGCGCCGCGTCGATCATGATGCGCAGGTTCGACGCCGAGACCGTCCTGCGCCTGATCGACACCCACCGGGTGACGCACGCCCAGTTCGTCCCGACGATGTTCGTCCGGATGCTGAAACTGCCCGAGGCGGTGCGGCGCCGGTACGACGTCTCCAGCCTGCGCTGCGTGATCCACGCTGCCGCCCCCTGCCCGGTGGACGTCAAGCACGCGATGATGGAGTGGTTCGGACCGATCATCCACGAATACTATGGCGGCACTGAAGGATTCGCGGGAACGGTGATCGGCCCCGAGGAGTGGCTGGCTCATCCCGGCTCGGTGGGCATACCGATGGCCGCGGTGCATGTGGTCGGCGATGATGGACAAGAGCTTCCCATCGGCCAGGCCGGAGAGCTTTACTTCGAAGGTGGGCCCGATTTCGAGTACTTCAAGGATCCCGCCAAGACCGCGTCGGTGTACAACGAACGCGGTTGGCGCTCCTTGGGAGACATGGGATACGTCGACCGGGACGGGTACATGTACCTGACCGATCGGTCGACGTTCATGATCGTGTCCGGCGGGGTGAATATCTACCCGCAGGAGGCGGAGAACCTCTTGGTCATGCATCCCCAACTGGTCGATGCCGCGGTCTTCGGCGTCCCCAACGACGAGTTCGGTGAAGAGGTCAAGGCCGTCGTGCAGCCCGTCGAAGGTGTTACACCCGGGCCAGAGTTCGAGGCCGAGCTCATCGCATATTGCCGGGCCCACCTGGCCGGCTACAAGTGTCCGCGCACAGTCGAATTCGACCCGGAACTGCCTCGCGATCCGAACGGGAAGCTCTACAAGAGGCGCATTCGCGAGCGTTACTGGCAGGGGCGGGCATCGCGGATCGTGTGACGCTGGATGGAGATGGCGGGAGATGGTGGAGTGAGCAGCCTTAGCGACGCGGTGAATTGGGAGCCGCTGCCGGTACCGTGGGCGGTCCAGACCGCCGACCGGATACCCAAGCAGCGGTACTACGACCTGGAGTTCTACCAGCTCGAGAAGGAACTGTTCTGGCCACGCGTCTGGCAGATGGCGTGCCGGCTCGAAGAGATCCCCAAGCCGGGCGACTTCGTCGAGTACGAGATCCTCGACGAATCCATCATCGTGGTGCGTGTCGATGGCGACAACGTGCGTGCCTACCACAATGCCTGCCGCCACCGCGGCGTAAAGCTGGTCGAAGGCAACGGGAATCGGCGTACCTTCGTGTGCCCGTTCCACGGCTGGTGCTGGGGCATCGACGGACGCAATACCTTCGTACTGCGAGCCGACGAATTCGACGAGCACAACCTGAACCCGGACGACCTCCGCTTGGTCTCGGTCAGATGTGAACTCTGGGGCGGCTGCGCGTGGATCAACCTCGACGACGAAGCCCCTGGACTGCGGGACTGCTTCGAGCCATTCGCGACGATCTACGACGCCTGGAAAGTCGAATCGATGCGCGTCGAGTGGTGGCAATCGTGTCGGCTTCCGGTGAATTGGAAGCTGGCGACGGCCGCCTTCATGGAGGGCTATCACGTCCCACAGACCCACCCGCAACTGCTGCCGTCGAGCATGCCCCAAACCGACAAGCCACCCGGGCTGACGCAGACCAACCTGTATTTCATGCGCACCCTCGGTGAAGGTATGGCCGGCATGACGCATGAGAACGACGTCCGCATCGCCGAGGGCCTGCAGAACATGGACCTGCCGGCCGACCCGGCCGCGGCGATGGCGATCTGGCGCAGCACGCTGAACGACGCGGTGGTCGACTGGCATCGGGCCCGCGGCTGCGACATGCCCGACCTCAACGACTTGGCGCGGCGCGGCATCGTCGAAGCGATCAATTTTGCTTTCCCACATTATTTTCTGCTGCCTCAGTACAGCAGCGCGTCGTCATACCGGATCCGCCCGCTCGGTCCCGAGGAGACATTGTTCGAGATCTGGTCACTCACCCGTTTTCCGTCCGACCTTTCCGCGGGCCGGCCCACACCCCCGGAACCCATGGCTCCCGACGACCCGCGCTGGCCGCCGATCCCCGCCCAGGACTTCTCCAATCTGCCCAAGCAGCAAAAAGGGCTGCACTCCAAGGGCTTTGAGTACATGCGCTTGTCCAGCAGAATCGAGGGGCTGATCTCGAACTTCGAACGGGTCATCGACGGCTTCCTTGCCGGGTTGCCGTACGGCGCGCTGGTTCCCGCGATTCAGAAGACCAACACCACGATCGACGTGCCGATCGCGGATCTCGGATTCAGCTCGGAGGCACGATGACCACTGCGTGGGATCGCTCGGTAGACCTGCTCATCGCGGGCAGCGGCGGTGGCGGCATGGTGGCGGGGCTGGCCGCGCTGGACAGTGGGCTCGAACCACTGATCGTCGAGAAGCAGGCCCTGGTCGGCGGATCGACGGGGCTTTCCGGCGGTATCGTCTGGCTGCCGAACAATCCGTTGATGCGCGCCGATGGCATCGCCGATTCGCACGAAGACGGCCTGGCCTATCTGGCTGACGTGGTCGGCGATATCGGTGCGCCTTCCTCGCCAGAGCGCCGCGAGATGTTCCTCACCGCGGGCTACGAAATGATCAATTTCCTGATCCGCAAGGGTGTTCGGCTGATCCGCTGCGCAGGCTGGAGCGACTACTACCCGAATCACAAGGGCGGCAACGAGTCCGGCCGGGCCGTCGAGGGAATCCCCTTCGATGCCACCGAGCTGGGGAGCTGGCACGACAAGGTACAGCCGCCGCTGGCCAAGAACTACGGGTACGTGGTGCTCACCAACGAACTACGTTCGGTGCAGTACTTCAACCGCGCACCCCGCGCATTCGCGGTGGCGACAAAGGTGTTCCTGCGCACCGCGGCGGCCCGAGCGCGCCGCGCCCAGATCCTCACGAACGGCGCCTCACTGATCGCTCAGATGCTCAAGGCACTGATCGACCTCGGCGGAAATCAGCCGCCGCTGTGGACGAATGCCGCGATGGAGGATCTGATCGTCGAGGACGGCCGCGTCGTCGGTGCGCGCGTCAATCGAGACGGCGTACCGGTGAACATCGAGGCGCGCAAGGGAGTCTTGCTGGCCGCCGGCGGCTTCGGTCACAACAAGGAGATGCGACGCCGGTACAGCGGCGACCAGCCAAACGAGGGCCAGTGGTCGATCGCCAATGCCGGCGACACCGGCGAAGTGCTCGAGACGGCAATGCGACTGGGCGCGAAGACCGACCTGCTCGACGAAGCATGGTGGCTGCCTTCGGTTTTCATCGCCAACGGAGGTGCCGTCGCCGCATCCCTGGGCTCGGGGCGCCAGCGTCCCGGTGCCATCTACGTGGATTCGACCGGCCGGCGGTTCTGCAACGAGTCGAACTCCTACGTCGAAGTCGGCAAGGCGATGTACGCCAACAAGGCGGTGCCCTGCTGGATGATTTTTGACGACGGATACGTGCGTCGATACGTCACCAGCGCCAATCCGCTGAAGCGCAACCAGCGCCTGCCTGCCGAGCTGATCGAAAACGGTGCGGTCAAGCGGGGCGTCACCATCGCGGACCTTGCTCGCCAGATCGATCTGCCCGCCGAGGAATTGTCACGCACCATCGAGCGGTTCAACCGTTTCTCTGCTCGGGGCCTGGATCCCGACTTCGGGCGGGGCCAGTCTGCCTACAACGACTGCCTCGGCGATCCGGGGTATCGGCCGAACGCGGCCATCGGCCCGCTGGACCGCGCGCCGTATTACGCGACTCGGGTTCTCCCGGCGGATGTCGGAACATGCGGGGGTGTGATCACTAACGAGTACGCCCAAGTACTCGACCAGCAGGACCGGGTGATCGACGGCCTCTACGCGACCGGCAACAACACCGCGACGGTGATGGGCCGCACGTATCCGGGCGCCGGGGCGAGCATCGCGAGCTCGATGGTCTTCGGTTACGTCGCCGCACGGCACGCCGCCGGCCGCAAGATCGCCGGCGCGCACTGACGTATTTCCGCCGAGTGTGCGGCCGGCTTCACGTTCGGCGCCGAGTGTGCGGCCAGCTTCACACTGGGGCGGCGCCGGGCTTTTCGTCGCGGTCGACGAATTCACGCGGCTTCATCCCTGACTGCTTGAGTTCGGCTCGCCGTGCCTGCACATCGGATGCGGCACCGACCATGTTGGTCAGGATGTGGCTGACCTGAAGGTGCACCCGCATACCCATCAATTCCCAGGCGCGCTTGACGTTGTTCTTCACTGCCATCAGCGTGGTCAACGGGATTTGGGCGATCTTGCGCGCCATCTCCTCGACCGTGTCCTCGAGGTCGTCGCGCGGCACCACCCTGTTCAGCAGCCCCCAGTCCAGGGCTTGTTGGGCGGACAGGGTTGGCGCCAGCAACAACCAGTCCATGGTTCGGTGCCAGTTCATCAGCAACCACGGCTCAATCATGGTGTGCCCGCCGGGTTCTCCGAGACTTTGGGCAAGCGGCATTTGGAAATACGCGTCGTCGGACGCCACACAGAAGTCCGTCAACAAGCCGAGATAGATCCCGCCCCCCATGCAATAGCCGTGGATCTGGGAGATGGTCGGCTTGGGGAACTCCCACAAGTACAAGGTCGGCCACAAGAACAGGTCGGCGGTGCCTTTGTACAGGTCCTCAAACGTATTTCCGAAGTCTGGATAGGGGTTTTCGTCCGGTCCCCACCGTGCCACATGCCCGCCGCAGAAGCCCTTCCCGTTTGCCTTGAGAATGACGACCTTGATTTCGCTGTCGCGGTCCGCCTCGTGCAGGCAGTTGTCGACTTCCGTGACGAGGACGGCGTCCTTGGTGTTGGCCTTGTCGACCCGATTCAAAATAATCCGCGCAATCGGCGGTTCCCGTTCATAGATGACCGCTTCGAGCTCGCGCCGCTCCATCCTCGGGACATTACCCTGCCCGCAACTCGCTCAGCGGTTGCATGATCTCGAGGTGAGGAGTGAGCTGTATTGGGTGAGCACCGGGCTGTGCCACCGCTTGGATTCCGACGACGAATGGAGCTCATATGGCGACTCCTTTGGACCGGGCACAGCAGCTGGACCTGGTAGCCCGTCTCAAGTCCTCCTACCCGGAACTTCCGGACGCGCCCACACCCGATCTCATCGATCACGACCGATACACCGCTTACACCAAGACCCCGCACGATGTCGGTGGTGAGCCGGACGCACCTCTCGAATTCGAGAACAAGCAATACGAGATATGGGAAGAGAACACCTACACCATGTGCGAGGTGCTCGGGTGGCGCGGAATCTGGTTGTCGGAGGAACGACGCCGGATGGGCAACGTGGACCTGGGCCGCGCCATCTATCTGGGTCTGCCCTACTACGTGCGGTGGTTGCTCGCGGTCGTGCGAGTCCTGGTCGAGAAACACCACATCGGACTGAGCGAACTGGCCGAGCGCATGGTTGAGGTGAAGGCCCGGTATGAGGGCGGACTGCAGGGTAAGCCGTTGGAAGCCAAGCCCAAGTTCGAAGGGGACCCGGCCCAGGTCAAGCGCAACGAACACCACATCCACGCCGTCGGCAAGGGCGATCCGCAAATTTTTGCCGGGCAGGCCGGCGAACCGAAGTTCCGGGTCGGCGACGAGGTCGTGGTGAAGGAGCTGCCCATCCTGCTCTACACCCGCACCCAGGAATACGTGCGCGGCGCGAAAGGTGAGATCGCCGTCGTCACGTACGAAAGCCCCGCGGCCGAGGACGAGTCCTGGGCGGGGCCAGATCAAAAACCCGAGTGGTTCTACATCGTTCGATTCAATCTGTCCGAGCTCTGGCACGGCTACACCGGTCCCGCCAATGACACGCTGCAGACCGAGATTCCGGAGCGGTGGCTGCAAGCGGCCGGCTAGCCGAGCTTTTCGTTCACTGCGCCCTAGCGAAAGGATCTCAGCATGACCGAGCACGATCACGATCACGATCACGATCACGATCGCACCGCCGCGCCGATGGTCGACGAGATCACCGACTTTGAAGTGCTCGAGATTGCCCTTCGCGAGTTATGCATCGAGAAGGGGATTTTCACCGCTGAGGAACACCGCCGCATGACCGAATACGCCGAACAAATCGGGCCGACCCCGGCAGCCCACCTGGTGGCCCGGGCGTGGCTCGACCCCGCGTTCAAGGAGCTCGTCGTTTCGGATCCGCTTGCCGCCAGTAAGGAAGTCGGAGTCGACTGGCTGCACCCCACGGGTTTTGGCACGCCGAGTGACTTCACGGCCTTTCACGTCCTGGTGGACACGCCGACTCTGCACCACGTCATCGTGTGCACGTTGTGCTCCTGCTATCCACGTCCGATTCTGGGCAATTCCCCGGAGTGGTACCGGACGCCGAACTTCCGTCGCCGTATCGTGCGCTGGCCGCGCCAGGTGCTCGCCGAGTTCGGGCTGTACCTACCCGAAGAGATCGAGATTCGGGTAGAGGACTCGAATCAGAAGCACCGGTTCATGGTGATGCCCGTCCGCCCCGAGGGAACCGATGGCTGGACGGAGGATCAGCTGGCCGAAATCCTCACCCGCGATTGCCTGATCGGGGTGGCCCTGCCCAAGGCCGGTGTGACCACGAACGCGATCACCGAAACCCGACCTGCCATCCATCCGGTCGGCGACTGATTCGGAGGCGAATAGGTGAGCACTCCCGAAAGCTTGGACTCGGCCGAGGCCTTCTCGATTGCACCTTTGACGAAAATCGTAGAGCGCAACCAGGTCTGGAGCCGCATGGCCGCCAAATACGGAGTCGACAACCCGGCGCCCCCGTGGCAGACAAGCCTGGACGGGATGTGCGACGCCCTCGATCAAAGCGCTTGTGGCCCAGAGGCACTCCGCTTTGTCGAGCGGCGCAACGAAGAAGATGCGCTGTCGGCGACTGTGTATTCCGAGCTGCCTTACCCGGAGAACCGCCTGGTCGCACTGGCACATTCGCTCGTAGCGCGTGGCGTGATCGACGACGCGGAACTCGAGGAGCGCATGGCAGCCGTGCGGGCCAGGCTCGAATCCTGATCAACCTCAGCGACGGACATCACAGGCCGCATTCTCGTCGTTGTGCACCTGGTGCGCTATGCTGACACCAACGTTGGCTTCAAAGCCTGATGTCAACCACGTCGTGGAACGCTTCTTCATCTCACTGGTGCCGCCCCGAAAATTCGGGCTCAACCACCACGTTCAGATGATCCGTGCATCCGCACTAGCTTGTCTCGCGGCGATCGATTTTGCCCTCCGGCAATCTCGCCAACTTGTGCTGAGCACCGCGCGCGACAAACACGTTGCCGGTCCGGCATGACCGATGCCTGAAAGGCACCGAAAAGTGACTACCGATAAAACCTTTGCCGACCTCGGCGTGCGCAGACCCATCGTCGATGCGCTCGCGAAGCGCGGCATTACCGATCCATTTCCGATTCAGGTTGCGACCCTGCCCGATACGCTGGCCGGCCGCGACGTACTCGGCCGCGGGAAAACGGGCAGTGGAAAGACCCTGGCCTTCTCGATTCCGCTGGTCACCCGGCTCTCCGACAGCAACCGGCGTCCGTCACGACCGTCGGGTCTGGTGCTCGCGCCCACCCGTGAGCTGGCCAGTCAGATCACTGCGACGCTCGAGCCGCTGGCAGCAGCCTGCGGTCTGCGCGTCACCACGATCTTCGGCGGCGTTTCACAACACCGTCAGGTGGTGGCACTCAAATCCGGCGTCGATATCGTGGTGGCCTGCCCGGGCCGACTCGAGGATCTGATGAAGCAGCGGCTGATCAGCCTCGAGGCGGTCGAGATCACGGTGATCGACGAAGCCGATCACATGGCCGATCTCGGCTTTCTGCCCGGCGTCACTCGGATCCTGGCTGCTACGCCGAATGGCGGCCAGCGGCTGATGTTTTCGGCGACCCTGGACAACGGCGTCGACAAGCTGGTCACGCGGTTCCTCCAGGACGAGGTGCTGCACTCAGTTGATGGGGTCGACTCGCCGGTATCCGAAATGACCCATCACGTCTTCCACGTCGCCAACGCGGAGGCCAAAAAGGAAGTTGTGCACCGGCTCGCCTCCGGCACCGGGCGCCGGATTCTATTCATGCGCACCAAGCACCAAGCCCGCAAACTCGCCAAACAGCTCACCGAATCGGGAGTTCCGTCAGTTGACTTGCACGGCAACCTGTCTCAGCCCGCCCGCGAGCGCAACCTGGCGATGTTCGCCTCGGGCGGTGCCCGTGTCCTGGTGGCAACGGACATCGCCGCGCGGGGCGTGCACGTCGACGAGGTAGAACTTGTCGTGCACATCGACCCACCCGCCGAGCACAAGTCCTATCTGCACCGCTCCGGACGCACGGCGCGGGCGGGAAGCGCCGGTGATGTCGTCACCGTCGTCCTGCCCGAGCAGCGCCAAGACACCCAGGTGTTGATGCGCAAGGCCGGCATCAAGGTCGCTCCGCAGCAGGTGACCGCCGCGTCGGACGCCGTACACGCGCTCGTCGGCGAGGTCGCGCCCTACCAGGCCCCGCCGGCCGCCGGTGGCCCATCGCGCTCGCCTCAGCAGCATCGACCGAACGCGGGCGGGCAACGGCGTCGCCAGAGCAGCAGTCGGTCGCCGAAGAAGGCGACGGCCGCCCCCACCGAATCACCGGTATCGCACCGCAGCGCCACACCGACGCGGCGGATCGAACAGCGTCGTCGCTCGCGCCGCTCGCAGGGAAGCGCCAGGTAGTTTCGCGAGCGTCACGCCCGTGCCAGCAGCCATGCCTGCCCCTGGCCTTCGCCGGCGGCAATGACGTCCAGTTGTGCGAAGGCCACGGCGAGCTCGCCGGGTGCTGCGCGAAACGAACCGGGTTCGGCGCCGACTTCGCTCAGCGCAGCCGCAGCCAGCAGCCCGCCCGGCGCCAAGCGTTCGATCAACTCGTGGTCGAGGCGGGGATCGCGGAACCTGTGGCAGAGGATGACGTCGATGGGTCGCCCGTCCGGCAACCCGTCGTCGAGATCCACGACGTCAAACCGGCAGTGGTCGTCGACGCCGCTGTGCCGCGCCAGTTCCCGCGCTTGGCCGATCGCCACCGCGGAGACATCCAATCCGATGACCTCGAGTCCACGTTGGGCCAACCAGACGGCGGCGAGTCCGCGGCCGCACGCGACGTCGAGCGCCCGCCCGGTGGTCGGGAAATCATCCACATAGTCGGCAAAGACGCCCGGCGGGCCAACCGCATCGACGGATGCCGGTCCCTTACTCGTGTACCGCGCGTCCCAACGGCGCTGGTCCTCCCGGGTCACAGCCGTCACTCTACGACTCGCGAAGCACGAGAACTATCGTCCAAAAGTTCTGGACATGTGTCTGTATTTGACGCGACCGACTTCAGCTTCTGCGTTGGCCACGCCAGACCAACGACCCGGATACCCGAGCTGTCGCTGCAGCACGGGGCCGTTTATCGACTATCGGGCGGTGTTGGTTGGCCGCGCGCATCCTGTTTCCTACACTGGACGGGTGTCTAGAGATGTGGCGCCTGCTGCAGAGACGATGACCGGCGCCGGAGGTGCCCGCCGGTCGGACCGCCGACCAGGACAAACGATCCGCAAGGTCCTCGACGCCGGGCTGGAGGAACTGCGCGAATCGTCGTTCGCCAATCTGACGATGCGCGCCGTTGCCGCCCGCGCCGGCGTGTCGCCGGCCAGCGCCTACACGTACTTTCCTTCAAAAAGCGCCCTGGTGGCCGCGGTGTATCTGCGATTTCTGCGCGCGCTGCCGCTGCACACCGATGTCAACGACACCACCAAAACCCGGGTGAGCGCGACGCTGCGGGACATGGCAGTGGCCGTGGCCGACGAGCCCGAGCTGAGCGCTGCCTGCGGAGCAGCGTTGATGGCCGACGATCCGGCCGTCCAGCCGCTGCGTGAACAGATCGGCGAAGAAGTGTCGAGGCGGATTGTGGCCGCGCTGGGCCCCGGGTGGCCGCGCGCCGTGAGATCCACCCTGCAGATGACGTTCGCCGGTGCGCTGATGACCGCGCGGTTCGTCAGCTACGAAGAGATCGCCGGGCAACTCGACGAAGCGGTCAACCTCATTTTGGGAGCCTCGGTTGCTTGATTGGCGGACCGCACACGCGGATTGGATCATTCAACCCCGCCGCCGCACGCCGGCGAACCTCGAGGAGAGTCATGGGCGATAGTGGATTCAACCTGTCGACGGTGTTTTCGACTCTGGCGCAGGCACTTCCCGAGCACCGGGTGTTGTTCTGGCGGGGCCGGCAATGGACTTACGCCGAGATGGACGCACGCGTGGACGGCGTAGCCCGCTACCTGACCTCGCTGGGACTGGGATGTCACACGGAGCGGGATCGCTTGCAGGGCCACGAGTCTGGCCAGGATCACATTGGGCTGTATCTGCGCAACGGCAACCAGTACCTGGAGTCGATGATCGGTGCCTACCGCGCGCGAGTCGCACCCTTCAATGTCAACTACCGGTATGTGGATGCCGAGCTCGTCTATCTGCTCGCCAAGCAGATCGCTACCGAAAGCCTCTCCACCACAACGGGATCCGGCAGCTGATCGCTAGACCGCCGGTGTAAGCGGGCGGGACAACTGGTCGGCACGCAAGAACTGGCCGAACCTCTGCTTGCCCAGCACCGGCGAAGCCTGGCCCGCACTGAACACCAGTTGTCCGGACACCAGCACGCTGCTGACGGTGTCGTCATTGCGGTTCACCATCCGCGAAAGTCCGCCGTAGGACTCGACCGGGTTCTCCGCGTAGGCATCAAGGGATTCGTCGAGCTTGTCGGGGTCGATCACCACGATGTCGGCGCGGTCGCCCTCGCGCAGGGTGCCCGCATCGATCCCGTACCAGGCACCGAGCTCGCCGGTGAGCCGGTGCACCGCACGCTCGATGGACAGGAACGGCGCGCCCCGCCTTTCGGCGTCGTGCACGTGCCTCAGCAACCGCAGTCCGGAGTTGTAGAACGCCATGTTGCGAAGGTGCGCGCCGGCGTCGGAAAACCCCATCTGCACGTTAGGGCTCTGCGCCAGCTTTTTCAGCAACTCGGGACGGTGGTTGGAGATCGTGGTGCGCCAGCGCAACTTTTC
The DNA here is from genome assembly GCF_055419445.1 of Mycobacterium sp. IDUB_19. Lineage (NCBI taxonomy): Bacteria > Bacillati > Actinomycetota > Actinomycetes > Mycobacteriales > Mycobacteriaceae > Mycobacterium > Mycobacterium sp. IDUB_19. The sequence continues at coordinate 60,268 of NZ_JBVAXR010000029.1, forward strand.
GCCGTGCTCGAGCACCAGGTCGAGGAACGCGTCGACCGGGTGCAGGCCGCCGCGGTCGACACCCACTTGCCCGAAGGACTTACCGACGACCGATTTGTCAGGACATGCCACGATGTCGGCGTCGAAAAAGTCACGGTGCCACACCCGCGGCCCATATTTCTGGTCGTAGTCCTTGCGGAACTGACGCCGATATTCCTCGTCGCACATCAGCTCGTTGCGGGCCAACTCATCCTGCAGATGCAGGGCCGCGGCACCGGAGCCGAACTCTTCGAAGATCACCAGCGAAATGCCGTCGGCGTAGACCTCGAACGGCACCGGCAGATGCTGCCAACGGAAGTCACCACCGAGGGCATTGACGACCCGCGCGAGCGCATCCATCAGATAGATGACCGGCGGCAGGGACTTGACATCGGCAGCCGACAGCAGGCTGGTCTTGAGTCGGCGACGTCCCACCCCGAGTGACGTCGCCAGCTGGGAAACGATCGAGAACGGGTTCTTGATGTCGGGGCCCGATTGCAGGATTTTGTTGCGCCGTCGCAAGATAGCGTTCAAGCGGCGCAGTTCGCGGGAGGTGGCGTAGGTCGACGGCAGCGTACGCGACCTGCAGACCTCGCCGTCGAGTTTGTCGAACAGCAGTTGCTGCGAGGACATCCCGACGAAGCCTTCGTCGAGGGCCTCCTCCAGCATCGATTCCATCCGCGCGAGTTCGCTCGCCGACGGGCGAATGTCCTTGCGGGTTGCCCGGTCGAGTCCCATCGTGGCGGCCCGCATGTCGGAGTGGCCGATGAACGCCGCAATGTTGGGGCCCAGGTTCAGCTGCTCGAGCGCGGCAACATATTCCTTCGGGCTATTCCAGGAACGGGCTTCGTCGAGCTGCTCGATGACATAACGCCGCGGAATCGCTTCGACCCGGCCAAAGATGTCGCCCGCGTCGACGTTTTCCAGATACACCGTGGAAAGCGAACAGGAGCCCAGCATCACGGTCGTCACGCCGTGTCGCAGTGATTCGGAAAGTGCGGGCTCACATAGTGTTTCGATGTCGTAGTGGGTGTGGATGTCAATGATCCCGGGGATCACCCATTGCCCCGACGCGTCGATGACATCGGCGCCTGTGCTGTCCAGTGGCCCGTCGGTGATGGTGGCGACCCGGCCATCGCGCACCCCGATGTTGCGAACAGCCGACGGCACGCCCGTCCCGTCGAACCAGCGTCCGTTCATGATCACGGTGTCGTACTGCATATTCCGGGCCTCCTGATTTGCAGTGATCATACATACCTCAGATAGTGTCTCGTGGGTCGACGAGACAGTCGGGGCGCCGATTCCAGGTCGGCAGCGCACATCAGCAACGATCGTCTAGCTGCGACGATATGATCTAGCCGTGATGAAGACCGACTACACGTTTGCCGCCCGCTAACGATGCGCAGCCACGGTTGGGCGGGGAACACGCCCGCCTCCGACGAGGAGGCGATCGAGCGAATCCTGGACGCGGCGGACAAGATCATCGACGAGCGTGGACCGGCCATGCGGATCGCCGACGTCGCCCGCGCTCTGGGGGTGACCCGGCAGACCGTGTACCGGTACTTTCCGGGAACCCAAGCACTGCTGGTGGCCAGCGCGATGCGGTCCGCCGATGGCTTCCTCGACCATCTGGCCGCCCACCTCAAAGGCATCACCGACCCCGTCCTGGCGGTGACCGAAAGTTTCGCGTTCGCCGTCGAACAGCTGGCTTCGGACAATCAGCTCGAATTGGTGCTCAATCGGCGCAACCGGGGCGGTCAGGCGGTCTCCATCGTCTCGGATACCGCGCTGGCCTTCGGGCGATCGATGCTGCACCGCTTCGATATCGATTGGGAGCAGCACGGTTTCGACGAGGCGGGCCTGGACGAGCTGAACGAATTCACGCTTCGGCTGCTGCACTCTTTCCTGGCAGATCCTGGACGGCCCCCGCGCAGCGGCGCGGACCTCCGGCGTTACCTGATCCGTTGGATCGGACCAGCGATTGCCTACCCGCAAATCTCGCAGGCAATGGACGCGCTGCGCGCACCTGAGCCCCGGGTCCGCCGGCGGTCCTCGGCGGCGTCGTGATTCCAGGCCATCGGCCAAAGAAGGAGCAGACATGGTCGGATTGGGACAAATCGCCCTGGACAGTGCGCCTATTTTCGGTGGTGCGATGCTCGCGGTCGTGGCCGGGCAATTCAAGGCTCCCGACTATCGGGGATTGATCCAGCAGGACATGGACCTGCTGGATCGCCTGCCGCCCGAGGCAACCGAACGACGCGACGCACTGCAGCGCTCGATCGATGCCCGCATCGACGACCTGACCGACGCCGCAGACCGAACTCGCGCTCTACGCAGCGCCGCGTTGTCGTATAGGGGCAACTGGCGCGACATAGTGGTGCTGCTGTGCGCGGTGCTCTTTACGATCGTCTGGTGGAACGTCGACCACAGCCGAGGCAGCTGGCTGCCGATGTTCGTCCTGCTGATCCTGCTCTGCATAGTGACCGCCGTCTACGCATTCCGTGGCGTCCTGCACGCAGGTAGTTCGTTTCTGGACAGACGACATGCTGGCGAGCATGATGCACCAAAGTAGCTGAGCGACAACGAGATAACCTGTGATCAGTTGGCCCGAAAATATTTAAGGCGCGCGTGCTGAAAATGTGACAAAATTCAACGCGTGAAGGCGTACGCCCTCCCCGTTTTACTTTGTGCCGCTACAACGTCCACCTGGACGCTGCTGATCGCTCCCATTCCCTCCGCCTCCGCCGAGCCGTGCCCCGATGTCGAGGTCGTGTTCGCCCGAGGTACCGACGAGGCGCCCGGCGTCGGCGACGTCGGTGAGAGTTTCGTCGACTCGGTACGCGCACATGTCGGTGCAAAGTCGGTCGGGGTGTACCCGGTCGACTACCCAGCCACCATGAGCTTTCCCAGAGCCGTCGACGGCATTACCGACGCGGGTGCCCACATTGAACAGACGGCAGTGAGCTGCCCCAAAACCATGATGGTGCTTGGCGGTTACTCCCAGGGCGCGGCCGTGATGGGTTTCGTCACCGCCAACCAGGTGCCGGATGGGACGAGTCTCGGCCAGGGGCTCCAGCCGATGCCCTCCGATGTTGCCAACCACGTCGTCGCGGTCGCACTGTTCGGGAAACCGTCGACCCAGTTCATGAGCTTCATCAATCAGCCGCCGGTCACAGTCGGCCCGCTGTACGCCGGCAAGACGATCGAGATGTGTGTCCCCAGCGACCCGATCTGTGCGGGTTCGGGCGACTTCTCCGCGCATCGGCAGTACCAGCAGTCCGGCATGATCGATCAGGCAGCGGATTTCACTGCGAATCGCATCGCCGCCGCAATTCCGCCGGGCGGCACGTCACCGCCCACCTCACCGACACCGGGACCGACTCACACACCGGTACCGGTGCATTCACCGGCGCCATCACCCTCGTCACCGACGCCCGCACCGGTCGCGTCGCACCAGCCCGGACCACCCCCGGGGCCGGCAGCGTAAGTCGTCCAGTGGCAGATCGGCAGCCATCACCAGACCAGGGTGTCGGGTCCGTGGACTTCGACGTCGCTGATCGATTGGCGATCATCAATTTGTTGGGCGCCTACGCTCACAGCTACGACGAAAACCGGCTCGACGAGTTCCGTGCGTTGTTCACCGAGGCGCCACAGTTCGGCTTGCTGCACGAGGGTACCGAGCTGTCGCAGGACATCGATACGGTGATGAATCTGCTCGCAGTCCGGAAAGCGAAATTCAAGGCCGAGAACAACCAGCGCCGCCACGCGGTGAACTCCTTGTGGTTTTCCACCCAAGGCGCAGACGAAGCGACCGGGCGCTGCTATGTCCAGGTATTCGCCATCAGGGACGGCGGCCTGCCGACTCCCGACCTGACCGGCCGCTACGAGTTCACCGCGGTCAAGCAGGACAGTGTATGGCGGTTGAGCCGGTGGGTCGTGGCGATGGACCAGGTGCAACTAGGCGACTAAACCCGCCCGAAAAGCATTCTCCCGCCAATTGATTCGCTCAGTAGCGGGGTGCCGCCTCGAGAACCTCGACGGCCGCGTCGATGTTTGGAATGATCAGCGGACCGTAATGGCCAACCACTTGTGCGAGCGCGCGGGCGATATGCGCGCCGACGCCGCCGGCGGGGAGCGCTTCGGAGGCCAGGACGATGCCGTTCACCACGTGGCCGGCGCTCAGGAGCCCATCGGCGGTGACCTCGTAGCGCCAGTCGCCGATCTGCACCCGCTCCGGCTGCGACCGGAAGAGGCCGCGGCGCGCCGGGGTCAGAACGACGCCCGGGACCCCGCAGAACACCCTGACCACTTGCCCGACTCCCCCGGGACCGGCCAGGGCTGCGCCGATGGCGCGGCTGGTCCGCTCATGGTCGAAGCTGGTCATCAGTCACTCATCGGGAGCACGAACGACGGTGTGATGGTCTGCGGTTCGCCGACGCGGCGGACGGCGGTGCCGGCCACGTAGAACTCGACGGTGTGATGTCCCCACGCGTAGTTCGAGATCGCGAAATGCACACCCACGACGCCGTTTCCACCGTCTCGTTCGGCTTCGCTCTGCATACGCGACATGGCCAACTCCCGAGCTTGGTAGCTGCCCTGCGTCCACTGCGGCATCTCGGCGTTGCGCCCCACCTGGCCGAGGGTTCGTAAAAAACCTTGTACGGCAATGTGAAACACGCAGTTACCCATCACAAACGCGACCGGAGCGTACCCGGAGCGCAGCAGGGTGGTCAGATCCTGGCCCGTCAGGTGGCTGGTGAAGGCCTGCCCACTGGGTCGCCGATATGCTCCGGGCTTCTCGGCGTATCGCACGGCGGTTCCGACCGCGATGAATTCGAGGTGCTCACCCTCGCCTTGATGGCGCCATTCGAGGCGGACACCGACCACTCCGTCCGCGCCCAGCACATCGGCCTCCGCCTGCATCCGCGACATCGCATTCCACCGCGCACGGTATGTCGCGTCGGTCAGCACGGGCAGCTCCGATTGCTGCTTGATTCCGGTGAACTGGTAGCCGACGTGATAGACCGACACCCCCATCACAAGCTCCATCGGCTCAAATCCGGCCCCATGCAGCAGTGCGAATTCATTGATCGAAAGATCGGACGTGAATATCTTCCCGGCGTGCGACAGACGTTCGCTGGCGACGGGGTCGAGCGAGTTCGGTTGCATTGTCAAAGGTCCTCCTGCGGTTCGCAGCCAGCGTAGGCCGCGGGGCCTTCGAAGACACGCACAACGTGCGACATCGTCGACCGGACGGGGTGAAGGGTGTCACACCAGCCGGTGGCAGTTCTCGGACTATGCGCCGGCGCGGTCACGCATCCGGCGGGTAGCTGTCGTCGGGGTTGCTGTTGCTGCACTCGAGCAGCTCTTTGAGCGCATCGGGAAAAGCGTCGGCCATGCTCCACAGGTCGGGAAACACGTCAGGACAGGCGATCAGGCCGATCCCGAGTTCTCCGTTGAGCGACATCACGGTGATGTTGAGTCCGGCGTCGCCGATGATCGGTCCGAGCGGGTACATCGCGTCGACCCGGCAACCCAGGAAATACAACTGATCCCTTGGCCCGGGGATATTCGACAGGATCAGGTTGTAGGCGCTGCGGTTGATCGGAATGCGCGGCAGGAGTCGCATCGCCGCGCCAAACATCGTCGGCCCGCCGAACTGCGTCCAGTCGTGCAGCAGCGTGGGTCCCAGGGCCGCGGTGTGCTCTTTGGCGGCGCTGTTTCCTGTGGCGATAGCGCGGATACGTTCGGCGGGATCGCTGATTTGGCTTTCCACCCGGCAGAACATCCAGGTGGTCTGGTTGCGCCCGGGACGGTCGGACTTACCGTGCACCGACACCGGCACGGTGGCCACCAGTGGGTTTTCGGGCAGCTCACCGCGCTCGAGCAGGAATCGCCGCAATACGCCGGCACACAGCGTCACCACCACGTCGTTGATGGTCACCCCGAAGCGGTCCTTGACGCGTTTGATGTCGCGCATATCCAGCTGGGTGTAGGCGATGTTGCGATACCGGGTGACGGAGCCGTTCAACGGGGACGATGGGGCCGAAAATGGTGCTGCCATGGTGCGGCCCTCGCGCGCTCGCAGCACCGTCTGCGCCAGCGTCAGCGCCGTCGCGGGCACCACGGTCGCCAATCGCAACGGGCGTCGGGCAAATCCCATCAGTCCGCTCATCACGATCTGCAAGGGGCTAGCGCCGCCCACACCCTCGACTGCCTGCGGCGCCGGCGCGTCGGGCTCCATGCTGGTCAGGTGGGCCAGCAGGTTGGTGCCCGCGACGCCGTCGACCAGCGCGTGGTGGATCTTGAGCATCACCACGATCACGTCACTATCAGCCCCGCCCTGCAGCAGCCACATCTCCCACAGCGGTCGATCGCGATCGAGGGGCAGCCCCGCGATGTACCCACAGATCTCGGCCCGCTCGCGGCGACCCCCGGGCGCCGGCACACCGACATGCTGCAGATGGTGTTCCAGCCGGAAGTCCTCGTCGTCCACCCACACCGGGTGATCCAGGTTCAGCTGGTTGTCGGCGAGCTTCATCCGGAACTCCGGCACCGCCGCGACGCTCTTCGCCAACGCCGCGCGAAACCCGCCGTATGTGTAGCCTCCCGGCATCGTCGACGTGTCCAACTCCAACACGCAGCAGACGTTCAACGGTTGTGTAGGCGTCTCCAGGTACAGGAAAAACGCATCAAGCCCGCTCAGTCGCTCCATAGCCACCCGCTCGGCTAGTGACTTGGTAAACCCCCCGGCCCTTAGGAGTCTAGATAGCGGAAAAATGCGCGGCTACTCCCCGAGCAGGCGAACTCGGTTAAATTTTGAAGACATACCGCCGCGGTATTGAACGATCGGCGGACGTTTCTTCAATCCCCCGCTCCGTGGCTGTCAGCTGGCTGAACCGAGCACCGCCGAATCTCGTAATACGAGATATCAGCGCCGTGGGCGTCGTATTCGGACAGCGGCCGACGTGCCCTGATTACGTGCGGACTCGCAGGAGGATCATGTTGAGACGAGTCGAAAACTCCGATCGTCCCAAGCACAAGCTGCTGACCATTGAACTGTGTGACGTGGTGCGCGAATACCGGATCGGCGGACAAACGGTGCGCGCTCTCGATGAGATCAGCCTGCGACTCGAGGGCGGTCAGTTCGTGTCGATGGTCGGGCCCTCCGGGGCGGGAAAGAGCACCTTGCTGCATTTGCTCGGCGCGCTGGACTCCCCCGATTCCGGGTCGATCGAATTCGACGGCGACGAAATCGCTCGCCTCAATGACGAACAGCAGTCGCAGTTTCGTCATCATCGCGTCGGCTTCATCTTCCAGTTCTTCAACCTGCTACCAACCCTGTCGGCGTGGGAGAACGTCGCGGTCCCGAAGCTGCTCGACGGCGTGCGGCTGGGTAAGGCCAAGCCCGACGCGATTCGGCTGCTCGAACGTGTCGGCCTCGGACACCGGACCGAGCACCGGCCGGCGGAACTGTCGGGCGGCCAGATGCAGCGCGTGGCCGTAGCGCGCGCATTGATGATGGACCCGCCGTTGATTCTGGCCGACGAACCAACCGGAAACCTCGATTCCACCACGGGCGCTTCGATATTGACGCTGCTCAGCGAGGTCGCGCACGAGGCCGGCCGCGGCCGCCTGGTAGTGATGGTGACCCACAACCCAGAGGCCGCGGAGGCGACGGACCGGGTGATCATGCTGCAGGACGGGCGGGTCGTTTCCAACGAACGATCGGCGGTCCTGGTGTGAGGCCGGGCGCCGCGATAGGTGCTGCGGCGAGCCGGTTACGGGTGTTCAGCCTTCGTGAACTTGCCGTGCACCGGCGACGCACTTTCGCATCGATCGCGGTAATGGCCGTCTCCGCAATGTATTTGGTCGCGGTGTTCGGCATCTTCGGGTCGATCAGCGGATCGGTCAATCGGCTCAGCGATGGGATCGCCGGCATCGCCTCGCTGGAGGTGTCGGGCATCACCGATGCGGGGTTTCCCGACACGATCGCCGCGGATGTCGCGGCGGTTCCCGGGGTGGCCACTGCCGCGCCCATGATCCGGACACCGGTGTCCACGTCGTCGGGGCCGGTTCTGCTGTTCGGTGCCGACGACCGTCTCGCGGCGCTGGGCGGTGCGCTCAAAGACGCCTTGAAAGATGGTGCGGCAGGACAATTGGCGAATCCATCCGGGCCGGCGAACGGAGTCCGCATCGGCCCGGGAATGGGCCGCGTCAAGGGTGAGACATTCCAGCTCGGCTCGGCTTCGGTCACGGTGACCGAAGTGCTTGCCGGCAAAGAGGTCGCGGCTCTCAACGGCGGGAATTACGTGCTTGCGCCACTTCCGTTGGCGCAGAACATCACCGCGAGGCAAGGTCAGCTCGACTCGATCCTGATCACGATCAAGCCGGGTGCCGATCTGGGGCAGGTTCGCTCGGCGGTCACCGCGGCGGTGAACGGGCGCGCCATCGTCGCCGACCCGAGCATGCGCGCCACGCGGGCCGGTGACGGTGTCAAGCTGATGAACTACATGGCCCTGATGGGCGCGATGGTCGCGTTGATGGTCGGCGCCTTCCTGATCTACACCACGATGACCATGGCGATCACCCAGCGCCGGCCGGTCATCTCGATGCTGCGCGCCATCGGCGGTCGGCGCGCCATCATCGTCCGCGACATGCTCGCGGAGGCGGCGATTCTCGGCGTTATCGGCGGTGCCCTCGGGTCGGCCTTGGGAATCCTGCTGGGCCGCAGCGCGATTGGCCGGCTGCCCCCGGCCATGACGCAAGGGCTCGAAGCTCGCATCGAGTACTGGCTACCGAACTACGCGATACCGACCGCCATCGTGACGACCGCGCTTACCAGCGTGGTTGCCTCGGCGATGGCCGCGCGGCAGGTCTACAAGGTCGCACCGATCGAGGCATTGGCACCCGTTGGAGTGTCAGCCGCCGACCGGGTGCCGCGCTGGCTGCGAGTCGCGTGCGGAGTCGGAGCGATCGTCGTGTTCGCGGTGGCGATCATGGCCGTCATCACCCAGCGCGGCGTCCTGGCCTTTGTCGCGATGTCAGCCGTCTTCTCCGCGGAGGTCGCGCTGGGTTTCGCACTCACCGTGCCCATCGTCAACGCCGCGGCCGTAACCGCCCGGATGTTCGGCACCGTCGGCGCCCTTGCCGCGGCGACCATCGAGCGCGCGCCACGACGGGTATGGGCCACGGTCATGACTGTGGTCATCGCGGTCGTCACGACCGTCACTATCACCGGCACGAATGCCGACATGATCCGGTCCGCGCGTTCCATCTTCGCGCCGGTGCTGGATGCCCCGGTGTGGGTGAGCGCGAATCCGCCCGATACCTACCCGACTGATGCTCTGCCGCAGGGACTTTCCGAAAAACTGGCCGCCGTCCCGGGCGTAGCGCACGTTACCGAGGGCGCGTTCGGATTCGCCGAGGTCGGGGGTACGCGAGTGATGCTCGACGGGTTCTCCTCCGGAACCGCCGATCCGCTGTACCGGGCGCTTGGCCAGCACGCACGCGACGATGTGCTCGCCGGTCGCGGTGTCGTGCTTTCGCAGAATTTGGGCAAGACCTTGAACGTTGGAGTGGGCGACCAGCTCCGCATGCAAACGCCGCACGGCGTGCGACAGGCCGCGGTGCTGGCCCTGGTGCCGTATTTCTCGACCGTCATCGGCACGGTCGGCATGGATTTGGATCAAATGCGGGCGTGGTTCGACCGCCCGGTGGCAACCTCCCTGCAGATCGCTGCGGCGCCAGGGGTGGATTCGCATCGCCTGCTGACCGATATCCGCGCGGCTGTGCCCGCGCCAAACTACGTCTACGACGGTCGCGCCGAGTTGGCAGGCCTGGAAGCGCCGATGCATCAGAGCATGTTCATCGCCAACGCCGTCTGGATCATCGTCATGCTGGTGGCCGCGGTCGCGCTGCTCAACACCTTGACGCTCTCCGTGCTTGAACGTCGCCGCGAAATAGGAGTTATGCGCGCGATGGGATCCAGCCGCCGGTTCACCCTGCGGATGGTGCTTGCCGAGGCGGCCGGAATCGGGGTCGTGGGCGGTGTTTTGGGGTTGGTGTTCGGCTGCGCGGACCAGTGGCTGTTCAGCCTGGTCAGCGGCGACATGATGAATTTCCACGTCACCTTCCGGCCGAGCTGGACGGCGTTTGCCTTCACCCTCGGCGCCCTGGCGATCAGCCTGCTTGGATCGGTGCCGCCGGCACGCCGCGCGGCACGACTGAACATCATCGAAGCCGTCGGGGTCGAGTAAGAGCTATTCCACCAGCGTGGCGAATCCCTGCAGATGGGGTTTGCACGGAAACGGCACCGGGGTGCGGATGCTCCGCAATCCCCCGGTATCGAATCCGGCGGCGGCAATGGAATCGACGGTCCGCCTGTTGGGTTCGCAGCCCGCGGCTAACCAGGACCACGGCTTGGCGATCAGATCTTGTAACCGGCCCGTCGCGCCCTCGCCGCGCACATGCTCGAGGACGACCAGCCTGCCTCCCGGCACCAGGACTCGCCGGATCTCGGCGAGCGTCGCGGCGACGTCATCGACCGAGCACAGCACCAGCCCGATATGGACCGAGTCGAAACTGTTGTCGCCGAACGGGATCGACTCACCGGTTCCCTCGACGATGTCGGCGGTAATGCCATGGCGAAGCGCCAGACGAGACGCCATCTGCCGGAATGTGGCCACCGGCTCCACCGCGGAGATCGAGGTCACCGCGGGAGGGACGAACTTCAAGTCGGTTCCCGGTCCGAG
>NZ_JBVAXR010000030.1:0-46107 GCF_055419445.1 Mycobacterium sp. IDUB_19
GCCGCGGGCGCCGAGGCGATCAGCGCGCCGGCAGCCAGCCCGGTAGCCAGTCCTCCGAGGATGAATTGCTTCATGCTCAAAGGAGATTACCGCTAGTTATGGCTATTTTGGGACTTACACTTCCGCAATGTTCTCGGAGACGCGCTATGCGATGAACGGCGACTTGCGCGTCGCCTATCGCGCAACGCGTGCGGGTGAGCGCGACATCGTTTTCGTGCCGAACTGGTTCACGAACTGCGAAGTCTTTCCGGAGCTGCCTGGTGTTCAGGGGTGGGCGGAGGCGATGACTTCGCTTGGTCGGTTGATCCTGTTCGATCAGCCGGGCAGTGGAGCGTCCGATCCAGTCGAGCCGGGCGCTCTGCCGACCTTGGAGCAATGGGCCGACAGCATCACTGCGGTGCTCGACGCTCTCGAGATCCCCGAAGCCGCCCTTGTCACATACGCCGGCGCACTCCCGACAGCGGCGCTGTTCGCGGCAACGCATCCGTCCCGCACCACCGCGCTTGTCTTGCTCGAAAGCACGATAGACGAGACAGACCGCACGCATTTGATGGACGACGTCGCCAACACCGCCGCGGTGATGTGGGGAACCGGCGAGTTGGAACATCTGCTCAATCCGGACATGCCGTGGAATGAGGAGATCCGGGCCGCGTGGGCGCGACACGAGCGCCTAGCGGCAAGCCCGCGGACCGTTGAACTCGTGTTGCCGCTCGTCTCCGAGGTGAGCGCGCTTGCCATTCTTCCAACTGTCCGCGTACCTACCCTTGTTGTGCATCACCGCGACGATCCGCTCCTTCCGCCAGAGAAGGGCAAGGAAGTCGCCGATCAAATAGAGGGCGCGAAATTCGTTGAGATTCCGGGACGCAACTTTTATCACGTCGTCGAACCGTGGCGGGATTCCTTTCAGGAGATCGCCAAGTTCCTCACCGGGGAGCAAGCGGAAATCGACGATGATCGGATGCTCGCCACCGTGCTGTTCACCGACATCGTGGACTCGACACGGCGCGCCGCAGAGATGGGTGACCGTGACTGGCGCGCGCTGCTCGACGCACACGACGCCGTCGTGCGGGCGCAGCTCGCGCGCTTTCGGGGCGGCGAGGTGAACACCTCTGGCGACGGCTTCCTCGCGATGTTCGACGGTCCGCAACGAGCTATCCGCTGCGCGATGGCGATCCGCGACGCGGTGCAAGCACTCGGCATCCGGGTGCGCGCCGGGTTGCACACCGGCGAGTGCGAGGTCCGCGGCGACGACATCGGCGGTATCGGCGTGCACATCGGGGCGCGGGTGAGCGCGCTGGCCGGGCCGAACGACGTGCTCGTGTCCAGCACACTGCGCGATCTGGTGATCGGATCAGGGCTGAAATTCGAGGACCGTGGCGCTCACGAGCTCAAGGGCGTGCCCGGCGAATGGCGCCTGTTCGCCGTCGCCGCTACGTACAACTGAAACCGAGGTCGTACGGTGGAGATGCGCTGCGGAGACTGTAGAGGCCCCAAGGATCTAGGACCTGAAGGAGAATCATGTCGCGCCATCGCGTCGTCATCATCGGAAGCGGGTTCGGCGGGCTGAATGCGGCCAAGGCGCTCAAGCGCGCCGATGTCGACGTCACCCTCATCTCGAAGACGACCACCCATCTGTTCCAGCCGCTGCTGTATCAGGTGGCCACCGGCATCTTGTCCGAAGGCGAGATCGCGCCCGCCACCCGACTGGTCCTGCGCAAACAGAAGAACGTCCAGGTCCTGCTGGGCGAGGTCGACGATATCGACCTCAAGGCCAACACGGTGACGGCGAAGTTGATGGGCATGGAGACCGTGACCCCGTTCGACAGCCTGATCGTGGCCGCCGGGGCCCAGCAGTCCTACTTCGGCAACGACGAGTTCGCGACCTACGCACCCGGCATGAAAACCATCGACGACGCGCTCGAGCTGCGTGGCCGGATCCTCAGCGCGTTCGAGGCCGCCGAAGTCACCGACGATCCCACCGAGCGGCAACGCCGCCTGACCTTCGTCGTGGTCGGCGCGGGACCCACCGGCGTCGAGGTGGCCGGGCAGATCGTCGAACTGGCCCACCGCACCCTGAAGGGCGCGTTTCGGACCATCCAGCCCCATGAGTGCCAGGTGATCCTGCTCGACGCGGCGCCCGCGGTGTTGCCGCCGATGGGCGAGAAGCTGGGGCTCAAGGCGCAGCAGCGGCTGGAAAGAATGGGTGTCAAAGTCCAGCTCAACGCGATGGTCAGTGCCGTGGACTACATGGGCCTCACCGTCAAGGAGAAGGACGGCACCGAGCGCCGCATCGAATGCGCGTGCAAGGTGTGGGCGGCCGGTGTCCAGGCCAGCGCGCTGGGCAAGATCATCGCCGAGCAGTCCGACGGCACCGAAATCGACCGCGCCGGTCGGGTAGTCGTGGAGCCCGACCTGACCGTCAAGGGGCACCCGAACGTGTTCGTGATCGGTGACCTGATGTCCGCGCCCGGTGTCCCAGGGATGGCCCAGGGCGCGATTCAGGGCGCGCACTACGCCACGACGTTGATCAAACACATGATCAAAGGCACCGACGATCCGGCAAACCGCAAGCCCTTCAATTACTTTGACAAGGGCAGCATGTCGACGATCTCCCGGTTCAGCGCCGTCGCCCAGGTCGGCAAGCTGGAGTTCGGCGGCTTCATCGCCTGGCTGGCGTGGCTGGTGCTGCACCTGTTTTATCTGGTCGGCTTCAAGAACCGGTTCACCACACTGGTCGCCTGGACCATTACCTTCCTTGGTGACGGCCGGAGCCAGATGGCGATCACCAACCAGATGATGTACGCCCGGGTAGTCACGAACTGGATGGAAGCGCAAACGCAAGAATCGGTGACCGCAACCGAACAAAGAGCCGAGCAGAGAGCCGGTTAGTTCAGCGCCTGGTCGATATCGGCGATCAGATCGTCGGTGTTCTCCAGCCCGACCGAGATCCGCACCACGCCGTCACCGAGCCCGATCGCGGCGCGACCCTCCGGCCCCATTGCCCGGTGCGTCGTCGTCGCCGGGTGTGTGACGAGCGATTTGGCGTCGCCGAGGTTGTTCGAGATGTCGATCAGCTGCAGCTTGTCCAGCACCTCGAAGGCCCGCTCTTTGGCGGCACCGGCGGGCGCGTCCAGCTCGAAGGTGAGCACCGTCCCGCCGCCGGACATCTGACGCTTGGCCAAGTCGTATTGCGGGTGTGACGACAGAAAGGGGTAACGCACCCAACGCACTGCCGGGTGCTCTTCCAAGAAACCCGCGATTCGGTTCGCCGCGGAGTTGCTGTACTCCACTCGAACCGCCATTGTCTCAAGCCCTTTCAGTAACACCCAGGCGTTGAACGCGCTCAGGGCCGGGCCGGTGTGGCGCATCAACTTCTGCACCGGCCCGTCGATGTACTCCTGGTCGCCCAGGATGGCACCACCCAGCACCCGGCCCTGGCCGTCGATGTGCTTGGTGCCGGAGTACACCACCACGTCGACGCCGAGCGGAAAGCCTTGCTGCAGCAGGGGTGTGGCAAAGACGTTGTCCAGCACCACTTTTGCACCTGCGGCATGAGCCAACTCGGTCACCGCGGCGATATCCACCAGCGACTGCATCGGATTCGACGGCGTCTCGAAGAACACCGCCTGCGTGGGCACCGACAGCGCCTGCTCCCACTGGGCGAGGTCGTCGCCGTCGACGAAGACGGTCTCGATGCCCCAGCGCGGCAGGATCTCGTTGCAGACCACGAAACACGATCCGAACAGGCTGCGCGCGGCCACCAACCGATCCCCGGCCCCCAGCAGCGCGCCCAGCGAGGTGAAGACCGCGGCCATGCCGCTGGCCGTGGCGAATGCCGCCGGCGCGCCCTCGATCAGCCGCAGCCGTTCCTCGAACATGGACACCGTGGGGTTGCCGTAGCGCGAGTACACGAAGCGGTCCAGCTCGCCGGAGAACGACTGCTCCGCCGCGGCCGCCGACGGGTAGACGTAGCCGGAGGTCAAAAAGATGCCCTCGGCGGTCTCCTCGAACTCGGACCGCAGCAGTCCGCCGCGCACCCCAATGGTGGCTTGGCCGACGCCGTCGGGCAGTGCCTTCGGAGTGCGGACCGACGGCTTGTCGGTCACTGCTGCTTCCAGGGCAATCCCACTGCCCGCCAACCGTTTTCACCCCGGTGGCCGAGCGCGTCGAGTTGCCCCTCGAAACCGTCCAGCACGTTGTAGGACGGCGCGATGCCCGCCTCGGTCGCGATCTCGGCGGCACCGATGGAGCGGTTGCCCGAGCGACACAGGAAGACCACCGGGCCCGACTCCGCGGGGATCTGGTCTTTCAGCTCGGCCAGAAAGTTCGCGTTGTGCTGCCCGGCCGATGTGTTCCACTCGATGAAGACCGCATTTCGGCCAAGACTGGACAAATCGGGCACCCCGACGAACCGCCATTCGGCGTCGGTGCGCACGTCGACCAGGACTGCCTGGGGGTTGTCGCTGAGCAACTTCCATGCCTCAAGCGGCGTGATATCTCCTGCGTAGCTCATTCGCGTGAGTCTCGCATATTCAGTTCCTCCCCTGCGAACCCGACAGCTGGCGGCCCCGCGACACCGCGGCGGCCACCTCGCGCGCCCGGTCCCGCGCGGCCGCGACGTCTGGTGCGGTGGCCAGGGCGACCCCACGCCGCGGGCCCGGTCCTGGATCGAACACGCGAAGGTCGCTTTCGCCGACGGCCAACGCCGCCGTCAGCGCCTCGGCGGTGGGCGCCGGGTGAATCGTGCGGGCGGCGGCCGGTGAAATCATCAGGGCGTCCACCGGCAAACCGAGAATTGCCCGGGCCTGCAGTTCGACCGCCGAAAGCCGCTGGCTGCGCAGGGTCACCCAGGCGCTCTGCGGCAGCACGGAGCTGACGTCGGCGAAGTACACCTCGTCGCCGTTGATCATCAATTCGACGGCGAAGATGCCGCGGCCGCCGAGCGCTTTGACGATGCGCGCGGCGATCGACTTGGCGGCGTCGAGCGCGGCCGGGCTCATCTTCTGGGGCTGCCAGGATTCCAGCACGTCGGGTTCCGCGCGACGATGCCCGATGGGCGAGCAGAACTCGATCACCAGCCCGTTCGGGCCCTCGCTGCGGATTGCGAGCAGGGTGACGTAAAACTCGACCTCGACCACCGTTTCGGCCAACACCCGCTGCTGCTCGGCCTGCCCGACCGCGCGCCGCCATGCGGGCTCGACGTCGTCGGGCCCGGAAACCACCGAACGCCCCGTCGTCCCGTCCAGCGACTCCACCAACAGCGGATATCCGCCGTGCGCGGCCACCGCCTGGAGTTCGCCGACCGATCCGACGAACCAGAACGGCGCGGTGGGCAGGCCCAGCTGGTCGGCGGCCAGCCGGCGCAGGCCCTCCCGGTCGTTGGTCAGCCGGATAGTGCGGGCGTTGGGCACCAGTTCGACGGCGTCGTCCTCCGAGCGGGCGGCCAGCGCCTCGAGGGCGGCAACGGAGACCGAACCGGTGGCGGTCACCACGAAGTCCGGTTGTAGCCGATCGATCGCCCCCGACAAATTGTCGGTCGTCGTGTCGGTGTGCTCATCGACCCGGGCGCCGAGGCGCCGCAAGGCTATCGCCAGCTCCCGGCTGAGCTCGCCGGAACCCAGCAACATCACCCGGGGCCCGTGGGAGGTCTCGCGCTGTCCTTCGCTCACGCCGTCAGTCACCAGCTAAGGATAGGTGCGCCGCGAGCGCGGCCGAGCGCTGATTACGGCTGACCGGGCAATAACCGCACCATAAGGCCGGTGCCTTCGGCCAGAACCGCGTCGTCGCCGTCGACCAATTCGGCGGAGACGAACGCTTTGCGCCCCTCGGTGCTGGTGACCCGTCCACGCACCAGCAACGGAACGTCGATCGGGGTGACCTTGCGGTAGTCGACATGCAGGAACGCCGTGCGACTGATCGGGCGCCCCGCGGCGTGCGAGATCATCCCGAACATGTGATCAAACAGCAGCGGCAGCACACCGCCGTGCACCGCGTGATTACCGCCGACGTGAAACCGGGTGAAATGGCCCGTCATTTCGACACCGTCGGGTTGGTAGCGGGTCAGCGTCCATGGCGGCAGCAGCAAGCTGCCCATGCCGGGCAAATCGGGCGTGCGGCCCGCCGGCGCCGCACCCTCGTCGGCCTGGAACGGCCCCAGCAAGTCCACCAGTGCGGCGGCCCGATCGGCCGCGTCGTCCCAGACGTCGTCGGCCGGGTCGGCGGACACGGCAAGGTCCTGCAGCCGGCGCATGGCTGCGACGAAGCGCCCGAATCCCGGGCCCGGCGTGGCCGGGCCGTATTCCGGGAAGCCGCCGTGGTGTTCGTATTCGGGGTCGAGCTCTTTGGGATCTGGATCGGTCACCGGCGAGCCGCCAGGACGTCGCGGCGCACGATGGTCTGATCCCGTCCCGGCCCCACGCCGATGCACGAAACATATGCTCCGGCAAGCTCTTCCAGACGCAACACGTAATCACGCGCTTTGGCGGGCAAGTCGTCGAATTCGCGCGCCGTGGAGATGTCCTCCCACCAGCCGGGCAGCTCTTCGTAGATCGGCTCGGCCCGGTGCAGCTCGCTTTGCGTCATCGGCATGTCGTTGGTGCGCTCGCCGTCGATGCGATAACCGACGCAAATCGGGACTGTTTCCAGGCTGGACAGCACGTCGAGTTTGGTCAGGAAGTAATCGGTGATGCCGTTGACCCGGGTGGCGTAGCGGGCGATGACGGCGTCGAACCAGCCGCAGCGGCGCCGCCGCCCGGTCGTCACACCGAATTCGCCGCCGGTCTTGGATAGGTATTCGCCGTTCTCGTCGAACAACTCCGTCGGGAACGGACCCGAGCCCACCCGGGTGGTGTAGGCCTTGAGGATTCCGAGCACGGTGGTGATCCGGGTGGGGCCGATGCCGGACCCGACGGCCGCGCCGCCCGCGGTCGGATTCGACGACGTCACATAGGGATACGTGCCGTGGTCGACGTCCAGCAGCGTGCCCTGCGAGCCCTCCAGCAGCACCGTTTCGCCGGTTTCGAGCGCGGTGTTGAGTAGTCGCCGGGTGTCGCGGATGCGGTGACGAAAGCCCTCGGCCTGTTGCAGCAGGGCGTCGACCACCTGTTGCGGATCCAGCGCCTTGCGGTTGTAAATCTTGACCAGGATCTGGTTCTTGAGTTCCAGTGCGCCCTCGACCTTGTGGGTCAGCAGCTCGGGGTCGAGCACGTCGGCGACCCGGATGCCCTGGCGGGCGATCTTGTCCTGGTAGCACGGCCCGATGCCGCGGCCGGTGGTGCCGATCTTCTTGTTGCCCATGTAGCGCTCGGTGACCTTGTCGATGGCCACGTGGTAGGGCAGCAGCAGATGCGCGTCGGCGGAGATCAGCAGCTTGGTGGTGTCGACACCGCGATCCTCGAGGCCCTTCAACTCGTCCAGCAGGACGCCGGGATCGATCACCACGCCGTTGCCGATGACGTTGGTGACGCCGGGCGTCAGTACTCCCGACGGGATCAGGTGGAGTGCGAAATTCTCCCCGGTCGGCAAGACGACGGTGTGCCCGGCGTTGTTGCCGCCCTGGTAACGCACCACCCACTGCACGCGTCCACCGAGCAGGTCAGTGGCCTTACCTTTGCCCTCGTCACCCCATTGGGCGCCGATGAGGACGATTGCCGGCATGGCATGCTCCCGCCTGGTCTCGCCTGCTTATTGTGGTCCAGCCGGGGACCAACCATATCCCAGCAGTTCGCGAGGAGCCCATGAATATCGCCGCGGACACGGCCAGCGTGGCGGTGTTGCGGTTCGGCGCGCGCCGACTGCCTGGTCCGCTGGACGGCCTGCCGACACATAACGCCGAAAGTGCCGCCGACGTCGCCGCCATCGACGCCGCGATCGGGCCCTACCAACGGCTGGTCGTCCTCGGCGCCGACGCCGAGCTGGCCGCCGTGCTGAGCAGGCTGCTGCGCGCCGAGCGACTCGACGTCGAAGTGGCCTACGTGCCAGGCCGCCGCACCCGGGCGACGCGGATCTATCGCTTACCGGCGGGACGACGGGCGGCCCGGCGTGCCCGGTGCGGCACACCGCAGCGGGTCACCCTGGTGCGCGACGAGACCGGCTCGGTGATCGTGGGCCGGGCCGGCTGGCTGCCACCGCAGGACCGACAACGGATTCACGGCGAGGCCATCGTCGACGACACCCAGCTGTTCGACGGCGACGTCACCGGCGCCTACATCGAGCCGACGCTGGCCGTACCGGGCCTGCGGGCCTCGCTGCACCGTCGCTGGCGCCGGTGGGTTGCCGGCCGCGCCGTCCAGCTGGGCACCACCGGCGTCGTGGTGATCCGGGACGGCGTCACCGCGCCCCGCCCCGCCCGGCGCTCGACGTTCTACCGCCACGTCGAGGGTTGGCTGGCGGTCCGGTAGTTTCGACCGGTGGACTCCAGGTGGCACAAATCGGTGCGACCCAGCCCAATCTTCTTGGCACTGGTCGGATTGACGGCCGTCGGAGGCGTGGTGGCCTGGCTGGCCGGGACGACGGTGCGGCCGATGGCGTACGCCGGGGTGTTCATCTTCGTGATCGCCGGCTGGCTGGTTTCGTTGTGCCTGCACGAATTCGGCCATGCGGCGACCGCCTGGCGCTTCGGCGACCACGACGAGGCGGTGCGCGGCTACCTGACCCTGGATCCGCGGCGCTACGCCCATCCCGGGCTCTCGCTGCTGCTGCCGATGGTGTTCATCGCGCTGGGCGGGATCGGCCTGCCCGGCGCCGCGGTCTATGTGCGTACCTGGTTCATGACGCCGACGCGACGAACCCTGGTCAGCCTGGCCGGCCCGGCGGCCAACCTGCTGCTGGCGGTGCTGCTGCTGACGCTGACCCGGCTGTTCTTCGACCCGGAGCACTGGGTGCTCTGGGCCGGTGTGGCGTTTCTGGGTTTCCTGGAGATCATGGCGGTGGTGCTGAACCTGCTGCCCATCCCCGGCCTGGACGGTTACGACGCCCTGGAGCCGCATTTGAGCGCCGAGACGCAGCGCGCCGTGGCGCCGGCCAAGCAGTACGGCGTGTTCATTCTGCTGTTCCTGCTTTTGGCGCCGGCGATCAACCAGTGGCTGTTCGCGGTCGTGGACTGGTTCTTCGACTTCTCCGGGGTGCCGCACCTGCTGGCCAGCGCCGGCAACTCGCTGACCCGCTTCTGGAGCCAATGGTTCTGACCCTTGCCATATATGCGTCTCCATGCATATATTGATCGACTATGGGCGCCGGACACAGTCACACCCCCGCCGAGGCCGACGCGTCTCGGATGATCCCCCGCATGGTCATGGCCGCGTCGATCTTGGCGACGTTCTTCGCAATCGAGCTGACCACCTCGCTGCTGATCAATTCCCTTGCGCTGCTGGCCGATGCCGGGCACATGCTGACCGACGTCGTCGCGGTGTTCATGGGGCTGGCGGCCGTGATGCTGGCCAAACGCGGCAGCACCTCCCCGGACCGCACCTACGGCTGGCACCGTGCCGAGGTCTTCACCGCGGTGGCCAACGCGGTGTTGCTGGTCGGTGTGGCGCTGTTCATCCTCTACGAAGCGATCGAACGCCTCGGCACGGGCGAGGTGGTACCCGGCGTCCCGATGATCGTGGTGGCGCTGGCGGGGCTGGTCGCCAACTTCGTGGTCGCGATGCTGCTGCGTTCACACTCCGAGGGCAGCCTGGCCGTCAAGGGCGCCTACATGGAGGTCATCGCCGACACCGTCGGCAGCCTGGGCGTGCTGATCGCCGGGATCGTGACGGTCACGACGCACTGGCCCTACGCCGACGTCGTGGTCGCCATACTGGTGGCCATCTGGGTGCTGCCCCGCGCGTTCTCGCTGGCCCGCGCGGCGCTGCGGATCCTGTCCGAGGCGTCACCCGCCCACATCGACGTCGAGGAGCTGCGGTCGGCGCTGGGCGCCGTCGCCGGCGTGACCGAAGTACACGATCTGCATGTGTGGACGCTGTCGCCGGGCAAGGACATGTGCACCGTGCACCTGATCAGCTCCCGCGAGTCGACTGGTGTGCTCAGTGACGCGCGTGAGGTGCTGCACGTCCGCGGCCTCGAGCACGCCACCGTGCAGGTCGAGAGCCGCGACAGCGACTGCTCGGAGAACTGCTAGAGCCCGAGCGCTTTGCGTGCCGCGGGGTCGCAGTCGTCGAGCAGGTCCAGGCAGCGGTTCAGCTCGTCGGTCTCGCCGATCGTGTCGGCGGCTTTGGCCAGCGCCGCCACACAGCGCAGGAAGCCACGGTTGGGCTCGTGCGCATAGGGCACCGGGCCGAAGCCCTTCCAGCCGTTACGACGCAGCTGGTCCAGGCCGCGGTGGTAGCCGGTCCGGGCGTACGCGTAGGCCGTGATGGCCCGGTCGTCGGCCAGCGCCTCCTCGGCGAGGGCCGCCCAGGCCACCGACGCCGACGGATGCGCCGCGGCGACGATGCCCGGATTCTCGTTGGCCAGCAGTTCGGCTTCGGCGTCGATGTCGCCGGGCAGCAGGATCGGATCAGGTCCCAGGAGATCACCCATTGGTGTCATAAGTTCTATTCTGCCGTCCCCCCGCGGGTCGCTAAGCTCCAACTCATGCCTAACCCACCCGAGCCCGACCGCGAACACGGTGTCGACCCTGCCGGCGACGCGGAATCGGAGCGGGTCGACGAGGCAACCGAGGCCTACCCGCTGGTCCCTCCCGATCCCGAGACCGAGACCGTGGTGATCAACCCCGATCCGGACAACCAGCTCGAGGGCGCCCCGGAAGTACAGCAACCCGAACGTCGCTTCACCGCGCCCGGTTTCGACTCGAAAGAAACGGCGATCATCGCCACCACCCCGGAGCCCGCGACGGAGGTGTTCTCGACGTCACCGGGGCAGCCCGGCCCGCCGGGACAACCGCCAATGCCTCCGAAACCTGCTGTCCCACAAGCTATTCCGGGTCGCGACGGATCCAAGCCGCGGCTAGGCGCCAGGAATGTCAACTGGGGCTGGGTGCTGGCGATCACCGTGATCGTGTTGGCCCTCGCCGCGATCGCCATCCTGGGCACCGTGCTGCTGACCCGCGGAAAGCACTCCCACGTCTCGCAGGAAGACATGGTCCGCCAGACCATCCACTCTTTCGACAACGCGGTGCAGCGGGGCGACCTGACCCAGCTGCGCGGCATCACCTGCGGAACCACCCGTGACGGTTACGTCGATTACGACGAGCACTCGTGGACCGAGACCTACCAACGGGTTTCGGCGGCCAAGCAGTATCCGGTGATCGCCAGCATCGACCAGATCGTCGTCAACGGCCAGCACGCCGAGGCCAACATCACCACGTTCATGGCCTACGACCCGCAGGTCCGCTCGACACGCAGCCTCGACCTGCAGTACCGCGACGATCAGTGGAAGATCTGCCAGTCCCCCAGCGGCTAAGGCGTCGTCTCGTGCCGAGCGCCCGGCCAGCCGCACTTTCGGCGCCGAGTGCCCGGCTGGCCGGGCACTCGCGGCGAAATCGGCTGGGCGCTAGGCGCCGATTGACTTTCCGGCACAGTGCAGGTCGTTGCAGGCCTCGATCACGCGCTCGGTCATCGACGCTTCGGCCTTCTTGAGGTAGCTGCGCGGGTCGTAGACCTTCTTGTTGCCCACCTCGCCGTCGATCTTGAGCACGCCGTCGTAGTTGGCGAACATGTGGCCGGCCAACGGCCGGGTGAACGCGTACTGAGTGTCGGTGTCGACGTTCATCTTCACCACGCCGTAACGCAGCGCCTCCTCGATCTCCGACTTGAGTGAACCCGAGCCGCCGTGGAAGACGAAGTCGAAGGGCTTGGAACCGTCCGGCAGTCCGAGCTTGGCGGCCGCCACCTTCTGGCCCTCGTCGAGGATGTCGGGACGCAGCTTGACGTTGCCGGGCTTGTAGACGCCGTGCACGTTGCCGAACGTGGCAGCCAGCAGGTACTGGCCATGCTCGCCGTGGCCCAGCGCGTCGATCGTCTTCTCGAAGTCGTCCGGGGTGGTGTAGAGCTTGTCGTCGATCGCGCCCTCGACGCCGTCCTCCTCGCCGCCCACCACGCCGATCTCGACCTCGAGGATGATCTTGGCCGCCGCGGCCGCCTTGAGCAGCTCCTTGGCGATGGCGAGGTTCTCGTCGATCGGAACAGCCGAGCCGTCCCACATGTGCGACTGGAACAGCGGGTTCTTGCCGGCCGCCACCCGCTCGGCAGAGATAGCCAGCAGCGGGCGCACGTAGGTGTCCAGCTTGTCCTTGGGGCAGTGGTCGGTGTGCAGCGCGACGTTGATCGGGTACTTGGCCGCAATGCTGTGGGTGAACTTGGCCAGCGCGACCGCGCCACTGACCATGTCCTTGACGCCGAGGCCGGAGGCGAACTCCGCACCGCCGGTGGAGAACTGGATGATGCCGTCGCTGCCGGCATCGGCGAAACCCTTGATGGCGGCGTTGACGGTCTCCGACGAGGTGCAGTTGATGGCCGGGAAGGCGTACGCGTTCTCCTTGGCGCGTCCCAGCATGTCGGCGTAGACCTCGGGGGTGGCGATCGGCATGAATTCCTCCTGAAGACTTCAGTTGCCTCAGTATCGCAACCCGACGTTGGCGGCGGGCACCCACCTCGGGGCCGGTATGGTTGACGCACCATGAGCACCGCCGTGATGGCCCTGCCCGACATCGTCGACCCGATGTTCTGGATCGGACCCGAGGGGCTGTTCGCCTCCGCGGTGCTGCCGACCATCCTGGTCATCGTCTTTGTCGAGACCGGCCTGCTGTTTCCGCTGCTGCCCGGCGAATCGCTGCTGTTCACCGGCGGCCTGCTGGCCGCGCATGGAACCCTCGATATCTGGGTGCTGGCCCCCGCAGTCGCGCTGGTCGCGGTGCTCGGCGACCAGACCGGCTATTTCATCGGCCGCCGGATCGGGCCGGCGCTGTTCAAGAAGGAAGATTCCCGATTCTTCAAGCAGCATTACGTGAGCGAATCGCACGCCTTCTTCGAGAAGTACGGACCCGCGGCCATCATCTTGGCCCGCTTCATGCCGTTCGTGCGGACGTTCACGCCGGTGGTCGCCGGGGTGTCCTACATGCGCTATCCGGTGTTCCTGGGATTCGACATCGTCGGCGGCGTGCTGTGGGGCGGCGGCGTGACGGTGGCCGGCTACTTCCTGGGCAACGTGCCCTTCGTGCACCAGAACCTGGAAAAGATCATCCTGGTGATCCTGTTCGTCTCGCTGCTGCCGGCACTGATCGCCGCCAGCCGGAGTTACCTGGCGCGACGGCGCGACGCCAAGGGCGGTTCAGGCGACGACGAAATCGCAACCGGTCTTGGCACGGACGTCGGCGACCGTCACCCCGGGGTGTAGTTCGGTCAGGGTGAGTCCGCGTTCCGGGTCGACGTCGAAGACGCACAGGTCGGTGATGATCATGTCCACCACACCTTTTCCGGTGAGGGGCAGCGTGCATTGCTTGAGGATTTTCGGGCTGCCGTCCTTGGCGGTGTGATCCATCACGACGATCACCCGCTTGACGCCTGACACCAGATCCATCGCACCGCCCGGGCCCTTGACCATCCTGCCCGGGACCATCCAGTTGGCCAGGTCACCGTTCTCGGCTACCTCCAGGCCGCCGAGGATGGACAGGTCGATGTGGCCGCCGCGGATCATCGCGAAGGAGTCGGCGCTGCTGAAGAAGCTGGAGCCGCCGATCGTGGTGATGGTCTGTTTGCCGGCGTTGATGAGGTCGGGATCCACCTGATCCTCAACCGGATATGCCCCGATTCCGAGCAGGCCGTTCTCCGATTGCAGCGTCACGCTGATGTCGTCGGGGATGTAGTTGGCCACCAGCGTCGGAATGCCGATGCCGAGGTTCACGTAGTAGCCGTCGCGCAATTCCCGGGCGGCGCGCTTGGCCATGATCTCGCGGATGGGGCTGTCGTTCTTGGCCGCGGCGCCGCCGCTCGTGGTGCGGAATTCGATCCGCTTCTCGTAGCCCGGTCCCTGGATGATGCGGTCGACATAGATCCCGGGGGTGTGGATCTGATCGGGATCCAGCTCACCAACCTCGACCAGTTCCTCCACCTCGGCAACGGTCACCTGGCCGCAGGTGGCGATCATCGGGTTGAAGTTGCGCGCCGTCTTGCGGTAGACCAGGTTGCCTGCCTTGTCGCCCTTCCATGCCTTGACGATCGCGACGTCGGCGTGGATGCCCTCCTCCAGCACATATTCGGTGCCGTCAAACACTCGCATGTCCTTGCCTTCGGCGAGTTGGGTGCCGAAGGCGGTGCGCGTGTAGAAGCCCGGAATCCCCGCGCCGCCGGCGCGTAACTTCTCGGCCAGTGTGCCTTGCGGAGTGAGCACCAGGTCCAGCTCGCCGGCCAGCACCTGGCGCTCGAATTCCTTGTTCTCTCCTACGTAGGAGGCGACGACTTTCTTGACCTGCCGACCCTTGAGCAACAGGCCCATGCCGAAATCATCGACACCGGCGTTGTTTCCGACGATGGTCAGGTCTTTGACGCCGCTGTCCACCAGGGCCTGAATCAGATTCTCCGGAATGCCACACAGCCCGAATCCGCCAGCAGCAATGGTGATTCCGTCCTTCAGCAGGTCTCGCAGAGCCGACTCGGCGTCGGGGCGGACTTTACTCACTGCGTGCTCCTGTCCTGGTGCGACGATTCGGCGGTGACGTTACAGGCGGCCTCCATCAGCATCCACCCCGACAGCTGCACCGACAGATCCCGCTCGGAAGTTTCCGAAGCGTTCACCGCGCCCTCGACGAACTGCGCCTGCGCGCCGCCCGTCGTCGGCAGTTCCGCGTCGCGGTCCCAAAACGCACCGAACAACGGCAGCCCGTCCACCGTCTGCCGGTAGTCCCACGCCGATTTCGCGCTGGACAGCACGATCGTGCGCGCGGTGTCACGGGCCACCGCGTCGTCGGCGGAATCACCCGGCAGCGTGGTGGCGACCAGCGCGAGGTAGCGGGCGGTGATGCCGGCGAACAGCCCGCCATCGCCGCCGCCGGAACCCTTCAGCACGCCCGACGGCGCCATGTGCTCGTTCACGGCGGCGACCAGGCGGTGCACCCGCGCCGCGTGTCGCCCCCGAGCCTCCGCGCCGGTGCGCGCGGCCAGCTCGGTTTCCAGCCCGAGCACCACGCCCTGGCAGTAGGTGTACTGCGCGCGGACCAGCGAACCGGCCTTGATGCCGTCGAACACCAGGTGCGTCTCCGGGTCGATCAGGGTTTGGTCGATCCAATCGCCCATCTGCTCGGCACGCTTGAGCCGATCCCCATACCGGGCCAAAAAGATTCCGGCCGGGCCGTTGGCCGGGGCGTTGAAGAACTGGTCTTGCTTGCGCCACGGGATGCCGCCGCCGTCTTCGGGCACCCACGCCTTGATGAACTGGTCGGCAAGCTTGGGCAGGGCGCGGCTGCGTTCGACACCGGCTATCCGGGCGGCGCGTTCCAGCGCGATGGCCAGCCACGCCATGTCGTCGTAATAGCTGTTGGTCCAGCGAAAGTTGTTGCGCAGCCGGTGCGAGCGGACCTGGCGGTTGATCTCGGTGTGCCGGTGTGGCTGTGGGTCGCGCAGCTGCGCGTCGACCAGGCAATCCAGCAGATGCGCCTGCCACCAGTAGTGCCAGGTGCCGAACAGCCGGGCCCGTCGCGTCGCCGGCCAGGCCACCACTCCCAGCTGCGTTCCCGGCAATGCCCACAGCCGTTTCAGGTGTCGTTGCGCGACAGCGGCTTCGGAGCTGGCCGCCCGGTTGGCCCATAGCTGATCCATACCTGTCGATCCTGCCTCATACTGAAATATGCGCTACCGGCAAACCATTTCGGGAACCACCCATTCGTTCGCGGGCCTGGTCGACGTGATGGCGAAGGCAACACCGCTGCGCTCGGGTGACCAGCTCGCCGGTTGTGCCGCCGGCTCCGACGCCGAACGGGCCGCCGCCGCGTGGGTGCTGGCCGACATACCGCTGACGACATTTCTTGACGACGTGGTCGTCCCGTATGAGACCGACGAGGTCACCCGGCTCATCATCGACAGCCACGACCGCGAGGCGTTCGGCCCGATCGCGCACTTGACGGTCGGTGGCTTGCGCGACTGGCTGCTGGATACCGCAGCCCGCGACGACAGCGCGGCGCGCATCGCCGCCATCTCCCCCGGGCTCATCCCGGAAATGGCTGCCGCGGTGTCAAAGATCATGCGCAACCAGGACTTGATCCTGGTTGCCGCCGCCGCGACGGCCACTGCGGCCTTCCGAACCACGATCGGATTGCCCGGCACGCTGGCCACCCGGCTGCAGCCCAACCACCCCACCGATGACCCACGCGGGATCGCCGCGGCGATGCTCGACGGCCTGCTGATGGGCTGCGGCGACGCGGTGATCGGCATCAACCCGGCGACCGACTCGCCGCACGCGGCGTCGGACCTGCTGCACCTGCTCGACGACATTCGGCAGCGGTTCGCCATCCCCGTGCAGTCGTGCGTGCTGTGCCACGTCACGACCACGATGGAACTGATCGAGCGGGGCGCGCCCGTCGACCTGGTTTTCCAGTCGATCGCGGGCACCGAGGGCGCCAATGCCAGCTTCGGCACCTCGATCGCGATGTTGATGGAGGCCAACGAGGCGGCCCGATCGCTGCACCGCGGCACGCTCGGCGACAACGTCATGTACCTGGAGACGGGGCAGGGTTCGGCGCTGTCGGCCGGGGCCCACCTCGGCGTGGGAAACAAGCCGGTCGACCAGCAGACGCTGGAGGCGCGCTCCTACGCGGTGGCCCGGGCGCTGCAGCCGCTATTGATCGACACCGTGGTCGGATTCATTGGGCCCGAATACCTCTACGACGGCAAGCAGATCATCCGCGCCGGGCTCGAAGACAACTTCTGCGGGAAACTGCTAGGCCTGCCGATGGGCGTGGACGTCTGCTACACCAACCACGCCGAGGCGGACCAGGACGACATGGACACGCTGCTGACCCTGCTGGGAGTCGCGGGTACCGCGTTCGTGATCGCCGTTCCCGGCGCCGACGACATCATGCTCGGCTACCAAAGCCTGTCGTTTCACGACGTGCTGTACGTGCGAAAAGCTTTGGGGCTGCGGCCCGCACCCGAATTCGAAGCCTGGCTGGCCAGTCTGGGGATGGCCGACGCCGACGGCAGGATCCTTCCCGTCGACCTCGCAACGTCGCCGCTGCGCGCGCTGGCGGCCGGTTGATGGACACCTCGAAACTGCCTGCGGACAACGACATTTGGGCGCCGCTGCGGGCCACCACGCAGGCGCGCATCGGGCTCGGGCGCGCGGGAAACTCGCTGCCGACCCGGCGGGTGCTCGAGTTCCAGGCCGCACACGCTGCGGCGCGCGACGCCGTCCACGACCCACTCGACGTCGACGGACTCATCGAGCAGCTACACCGCATCGGCATCGACGAGCCGCTGCGGGTGCACAGCCGGGCGACCTCGCGCAGCGAATACCTGCGACGGCCCGACCTAGGCCGCAGCCCTGCCGACCTGTCGGGCTTGCCGAAGACCAAGGCGGACATCGGCTTTGTCCTCGCCGACGGGCTGTCGCCCCGTGCGCTGACCGACCACGGCGCCGGTATGGTCGACGCGTTGGTCCGCGAATTCGACGGCCGCTACCGGATAGCTCCGCTTGTCATCGCCACCCAGGCGCGCGTGGCGCTCGGGGATCACATCGGCCAAGCCCTCGGCGTCGCAACGGTATTGGTGCTCATTGGTGAACGCCCGGGGCTCTCGGTCGCCGACAGTCTGGGCATCTATTTGACGCATCGACCCGCGCCGGGGCTCACCGACGCCGACCGCAACTGCATCTCGAACATCCATCCGCCCGACGGCCTCGACTACCCGACGGCCGCGAGTATCGCCGCCGCGCTCGTCGCCGGGGCCCGCAAACTCGGCCGTTCGGGTGTCGCCCTCAAAGACGCCACGCGAGGGCCGCGGCAACTCGGTTGAGTGTGCACTCACGGCGCGAAATTCGCCGAAATCCCGCCATCAGCGCACACTCGACGCCAAGGATGCACACTCGCCGCGAGTCACAGACGCGAGTCGCCGCCCGCCGTTGGGCGTTCGATTACCAGGCGCGGCGGAGGTCCCCGTGCTGCCGGATCCAGGCATGCATCGCGATCCCGGCGGCGACGCCGGCGTTGATGCTGCGGGTCGAGCCGAACTGCGCGATCGACACCGTGATCGCCGCGCCCGATCGGGTGTCGTCGGTGATGCCCGGTCCTTCCTGACCGAACACCAACAGGCATTCGCGC
The DNA here is from genome assembly GCF_055419445.1 of Mycobacterium sp. IDUB_19. Classification (NCBI taxonomy): domain Bacteria; kingdom Bacillati; phylum Actinomycetota; class Actinomycetes; order Mycobacteriales; family Mycobacteriaceae; genus Mycobacterium; species Mycobacterium sp. IDUB_19. The sequence goes on from NZ_JBVAXR010000030.1 coordinate 18,248, forward strand.
GGCAGCGCGGTTTCCTCCAGGCGTGCCGCCCCCGGCACGTTGTCCACCGCGACCACGGTCAACCGGGCGGTCGTCGCGAATTCCATCAGTTCGGCGGTGCTGTCGTGATGGCACAACCGTTGATACCGATCGGTCACCATGGCGCCGCGGCGATTCCAGCGGCGCCGCCCGACGATGTGCACGGTGTCCACCGCGAAGGCGTTGGCGGTGCGCACCACCGAACCGATATTGGCGTCGTGGCCGAAGTTCTCGATCGCGATGTGCAGCGGGTGCCGGCGATGGTCGATGTCGGCGATGATCGCTTCCCGGGTCCAGTACCGGTAGGCGTCCACGACATTGCGAGTATCGCCGTCGCGCAACAGAATTGGGTCATACCGCGGGTCGTCGGGCAGATCGCCCGCCCAGGGTCCTACACCGGCGGCCGGTACTGCCCATTCGGTAGGCCCGGGTTCGCTCATCGCTGCGTCCACACACCCGCATGCGTGCCGACGATCGCCACCGTCGCATAGAGCAAGGCCTGGCTGATTTCGCCCTGCGTGCACAAGGATGCGGAGACGCGCACCGCGTCCAGCGAGGCGTCGGGCAGGATCAGCACCGACGACCCGTACGCCGCGCAGGCGGGGTTGAGGCCGCCGCCGGGAAGACTCGGCGCCGCGAGCAGCATCATCGGGCCGCCGCGTCGGGCGGAGTCGTCGCGGTACCGGGCCGCGATGGTTTCGGCCTCCAGCCCGAGCAGCATGTAGCCGTTGCCCGTGAAGGCACCCGGATCACCGAGCTCCGCTTGGGTTACCGGCTTCCCGTCGGCGTGCCAGGCCGACAAGCTGGTGGTCTTCACCACCAGCCCGGTGTCGTTGACGTTGGTCGGCATCAGCCCCACCGGAAACGCGGCCGGGTAGGCCGCGGAGGTATCGGCGATCCGGTCCCGCGTCGAGTAGCTGTACACGCCCCGGACCTGACTGCGGTCCTTCAGCGGGCCCAGGCACACGGTGCCGGTCAGCCGGTCGGGTGGCGCCGACAGCGGCGATCCGATATCGCGCACCGTGGCCATCGCGGTGTCGCAGCTGCCCAATCCGGCGGACTCCATCGGGTGGGCGAGCGCGCCGTAGAGCCCGAAGCGAATGTCCTCGGGTTTGGCATGCGGCGCCTTGGGGTCCGTCGGTGAGGCGTCGACGTTGATCAACACGTAGTCGCCGTCCCAGCGCAGGTTCGACACCGACATGTTCCAGCCCAGCAGCGCCAGCGATTCACCCAGCCGCGCGCCCTGAGCGCCGTAGGGCGCAACGGCATGATTGGACCCCGAGCAGCCCACCAGGCAGGTCGCCAAGCAGGCTGCTATCGCAAGGAAAGTGCGCACAGCGGTAACGGCCCTAGCCCAGCCCCAGATCGGCCAGGCCCAGCACACTGCGGTACAGCAGTCCCTCGGCCTGGATAGCCTCCGCGGCGCCGGTGGCGCGGTCCACCACGGTGGCCACGCCAACCACTTCGGCACCCGCGTCCTGGACGGCGTGCACCGCCGTCAGCGCCGAGCCGCCGGTGGTGCTGGTGTCCTCGACCACCAGCACCCGTTGGCCGGAAACCTCGGATCCCTCGATAAGACGTTGCAGGCCATGGGTTTTCGCGGACTTGCGGACTACAAAGGCGTCGATCGGGCGGCCGGGCGCATGCATGACGGCGGTCGCGACCGGATCGGCGCCCAGGGTCAGGCCGCCGACGACCGCGTAATCCCAGTCTGCGGTGAGTTCACGCATCAGCGTGCCGATCAGTGCCGAAGCGCGGTGGTGCAGGGTGGCACGGCGCAGGTCGACGTAGTAGTCGGCCTCCTTGCCCGAGGACAGCGTGACGCGGCCGTGTACCACCGACAGCCGCCGCACCAACTCGGCCAGTTCCGCACGGTCAGTTTCGGCCACGGCCTGGTGCACCCTTTATTCGTCTACCGTTGCAGCACAACAGGTTCAGTGATGGAAATTGCTGGCCTGCTGGCCGTTGCGCCCCGTCGACGACGGGGGGCGCCGGATGGCTTCGGTACGGCCTTCGTCGCGGTGGGCCGACTCCGGGGCACGACGGTTGGCGTCTCCCAGCAGCCCGGACACGTCCTGGGCCGAGCGCCGGGGCGGCAACTCCGCCCGGCCGGCCGGGGCCAACGGACGGCTCGGCGCCGCGTTGCGCGGTCCCGCCGGCTCGTCGCTGTCGGCGGGCATCGGCGGCAGCACCCGCAACAGGTCGTTGAACTGGCGCACCGTGCGCAGACCCTCGTCCCACTGGGTGCGCGTGCTGGAGACCGGCATGGCGACCAGCGTCCAGTTCTGCTCGTTCCACATGATCTCGGCGCTGTCCGGCGCGGTGTGCGCGAAGGTGACCATCCGACGGTCGCAGGCCCGACGGGCCGCGTCCAGGTTGGTCGAGTACACCATCCGCGGGCCGATCGCGCCCAGCAGCCAGATGTCGCTCTCGCGCGGCTCTTTAAGTCCTTTGAGTCGCAGGTCGACGACCACGTTGGTGCCCACCTTGCGGTGCAGCGCGATCACCGTGGCGACTTCCTCGAGATCGAAGATGTACACCGCCTCGCCGCGGATCTGCCCCAGCACGACGTTGTGGGCGGAAACATCGCCCACCGTCGACATCACGCCGCGCTTCCAACGCTTGAGAATGTCGGTCGATTCGCGCTCATAGTCGAATCCGTGCGAACGAGCCCAGGATTTACGCCGTCTGCTGCGCCCCCGGCGTCGATCGACGTCGACATACAGCAACACCACCGCGCCGACGAAGCACAGCGCGGAGAGCGTGAACCATAGGGGGACCATCCGAACTAGCGTATCTGCTATCGCACCCGAACCGAGAATGCGACCTGGTCACAACCCAATTAAGGTTTGCTGGGACCGCGTAGGGTGCCCCCATGGTCTACGAGGGCTACCAGCTGATTCGCGTCGCCGCGGCCAACGGTGTTTGCCGGGCGACGATCGACAACCCCCCGATCAACCTGCTCGATGTACCGCTGCTGAACGAGATCGACCGGCTGGCGCGCGAGGTCGCGGCCGACGACGAGGTACGCGTGCTGATCGTCGACTCGGCCGACCCGGAAATCTTCATTGCCCATGCCGACGTGGGGCTGATTCTGGACCTGCCCGCCGACGATGTCGCGCTGCACGACGAGCTGACGCCGTTTCACTCCACGATGGAGCTGTTCCGCACCCTGCCGAAGGCGACGATCGCCGTCATCGAGGGCGTCTGCCGCGGCGGCGGTTGCGAGTTCGCGATGGCGTTCGACATGCGGTTCGCCGCGCTCGACACCACGGTGCTGGGGCATCCGGAGTTGGCGGTGGGGATCATCCCCGGCGGCGGCGGCACGCAGCGGCTGCCCAGGCTGATCGGCCGGGCGCGAGCCCTGGAAGTCATCCTCGGCTGCATGGACGTCGACGCAGCGACGGCGGAAGCCTGGGGATATGTGAACCGCGCGCTGCCCGCCGACAAGCTACGGCGATTTGTCGACAAGCTCGCTACCCGCATCGCGTCGTCGCACGCGGCGGCGGTCGCGAACGCGAAGCGCGCGGTCGACGCCGCCGCCTCAGTCGATGTGGCGACCGGCCTGCGCATCGAGGATCAGCTCTTTCGCGAAACCCTCGCCCAGCCGGCCGCCCGCCAACTGCTCAGGGCAGTGATCGACGCCGGCGCCCAGACCCGAGATTTCGAGCTGGGCGACCGGCGCCGCTAGGACTAGCCCAGGCCGTCGCCCGGCGCCGCGGGACTAGGCCAGGATCAGGCCGTCGCCGGCCGGGTTGATGTTCACCGGAACGGTGTCGCCGTCGTGCACCTCGCCGGCCAGCAACAGCTTGGCCAACTGGTCACCGATGGCCTGCTGGACCAACCGCCGCAACGGCCGGGCGCCGTACACCGGATCGAATCCGTGCTGCGCGAGCCACTCCTTGGCCGGCAGCGACACCTCCAGCTGTAGCCGCCGCTGCGCCAGCCGCTTCTGCAGCTGGGCCAGCTGGATGTCGACGATCGAGACCAGCTCACCGGGCTCGAGGCCGTGAAAGACGATCACGTCGTCGAGCCGGTTGATGAACTCCGGCTTGAACGCTGCGCGCACCGCCGCCATCACCTGCTCCTCGTTGCCGCCCGACCCGAGGTTGGACGTCAGGATCAGGATCGTGTTGCGGAAGTCGACCGTGCGGCCCTGCCCGTCGGTGAGCCGGCCCTCGTCGAGCACCTGCAGCAGCACGTCGAACACGTCCGGGTGCGCCTTTTCGATCTCGTCGAACAGGATCACCGTGTACGGCCGGCGCCGCACCGCCTCCGTCAGCTGACCGCCCTGGTCGTAGCCGATGTAGCCGGGAGGCGCGCCGACGAGCCGGGCGACCGAGTGCTTCTCGCCGTACTCGCTCATGTCGATGCGGACCATCGCGCGTTCGTCGTCGAAGAGGAACTCCGCCAGCGCCTTGGCCAGCTCGGTCTTGCCGACACCGGTCGGCCCGAGGAACATGAACGAGCCGGTCGGCCGGTTGGGGTCGGCGACCCCGGCGCGGCTGCGGCGTACCGCGTCAGACACGGCGGTCACCGCTTTCCGTTGCCCGATGACGCGCCTGCCCAGCTCGTCTTCCATGCGCAGCAGCTTGGCGGTCTCGCCTTCGAGCATCCGCCCGGCGGGGATGCCCGTCCACGCGGACACCACGTCGGCGATGTCGTCGGGACCGACCTCTTCCTTGAGCATCACGTTGTCGCGGGCCTCGGCATGCGGCAATGCCGCGTCGAGCTTCTTCTCCACCTCGGGAATCCGCCCGTACCGCAGCTCGGCCGCCTTGGCCAGGTCGCCGTCGCGCTCGGCGCGCTCGGACTCCCCGCGCAGCGTGTCCAGCTGCTCCTTGAGCTCGCGGACGACGTCGATGGCGCTCTTCTCGTTCTGCCAGCGGGTGGTCAGCTCGGCCAGCTTCTCCTTCTGGTCGGCCAGCTCCGAGCGCAGCTTCTCCAGCCGCTCCTTGGATGCCTCGTCCTCTTCCTTGGCCAGCGCCATCTCTTCGATCTCGAGGCGTCGCACCAGCCGCTCGACCTCGTCGATCTCGACGGGCCGGGAGTCGATCTCCATCTTCAGCCGGCTGGCGGCCTCGTCGACCAGGTCGATGGCCTTGTCCGGCAGGAAGCGCGCGGTGATGTAGCGGTCGGAGAGCGTGGCGGCGGCCACCAGCGCGGAGTCGGTGATGCGCACACCGTGGTGCACCTCGTAGCGGTCCTTCAGGCCACGCAGGATGCCGACGGTGTCCTCCACCGACGGTTCGCCGACCAGCACCTGCTGGAAGCGGCGCTCCAGCGCGGCGTCCTTCTCGATGTACTTGCGGTACTCATCGAGCGTGGTGGCGCCGACCAGCCGCAGCTCGCCGCGGGCCAGCATCGGCTTGATCATGTTGCCGGCGTCCATCGCGCCCTCGCCGGTCGCGCCGGCGCCGACGATGGTGTGCAGCTCGTCGATGAACGTGATGATCTGCCCGGCGGAGTTCTTGATGTCGTCGAGCACGGCCTTGAGCCGCTCCTCGAACTCACCGCGGTACTTCGCACCGGCCACCATCGATCCCATGTCCAGGCTGACGACGGTCTTGTCGCGCAGGCTCTCCGGCACGTCGCCGGCCACGATGCGCTGGGCCAGGCCCTCGACGATCGCGGTCTTACCGACGCCGGGCTCGCCGATCAACACCGGATTGTTCTTGGTGCGACGGGAGAGCACTTGCACGACGCGGCGAATCTCGTTGTCCCGCCCGATAACCGGGTCGAGTTTGCCTTCGCGGGCCCGCTCGGTCAGGTCGGTGGAGTACTTCTCCAGCGCCTGATAGGTGGCCTCGGGGTCGGCACTGGTGACCCGGGCGCTGCCACGGACCTTGACGAACGCCTCGCGCAACGCCTGCGGGGACGCGCCGTGTCCGGTGAGCAATTTGGCGACGTCGGAGTCGCCGGTGGCCAGGCCCACCATCAGGTGTTCGGTGGAGACGTATTCGTCGTCCATCTCGGTGGCCAGCTGCTGGGCGGCGGTGATGGCGGCCAGCGATTCGCGGGACAGCTGCGGCTGCGAGCTGGAGCCGCTGGCCTGGGGCAACCGGTCAAGCAGGTGCTCCGCCTCCGTGCGGATGGTCGCGGGCTCGACGCCGACAGCCTCCAGCAGCGGCGCGGCGATCCCGTCGTTCTGCGTGAGCAGCGCCAACAGTAGATGAGCAGGCCTGATCTCGGGGTTACCGGCAGCGCTGGCCGCCTGTAACGCTGACGTCAGAGCCGCTTGCGTCTTGGTAGTCGGGTTAAAAGAGTCCACGACACCTCCGTTCGGGTATGTCTAAAAAATGCTTGTCTGGTTGTTCAACGTCGTCAAGGTTGAGTCTGTTCCGCTCAATTTTAGATTTTTTACGCCCGATCCAACAGAGGTCTTAAGTCCATGAAACAGGCGGCAAACGACCTGGCGCCGTCGCCCCGCCCGGTTCCTGCGGCTTTCTGGCTGGCCGAGCTGCTGCCGTTTCGCTGGTGGTACGTCTGGACGCTGTTCATGGTCGCGGTCGCACCGATCGCGCTGTGGATCCACCTGCCCATGGCCTTCGCCGTGGCGGCGGTGCTCACTTTGGCCGGGATCTATGCCGCGCAACTGTGGGCCGCGCGCATCCGGATCGGCTTACTCAAATGGGGCCGCGTCGCCAGGGTCACGAGTACCGAAATACTGCTGCGTGCAACGTATTACAGCGGAAACACCTGGTACAACGTCCACCTTCCGATGGCGCACGGTTGGACCGTCACACGGCAGCGCTGGAGCGGGCCCAAGACCACGACCAAGGTGTCCTACACGCTCGACGGGCACCCGGGCGAGCGCGTGGTGCGCGGGCGGGAATACGTCGACGGCGTGATCCTGGCCGACGAGCGCAATCCGGCGCGGGCCCGCTGCGTCACCGCTTTTGCCTACGACCTGGACCGCGACGAGACCGGCAACTGGGTCGGCACGCTACGGCCGAGACTGCGGGTGGGGATGGCCTGCTGGTCGATCATCGTGATCGGCTGGCTGGCCCTGGCCGGTTTGGCGGCCACCGGATTCCGCACCAATCTCGCGGGCGACAGCCCGTGGGCGCATGTCCCCGACGCCGGCACGTTGCAGGTCAGCGGTACCGGCACGACGAAAACCGTCCTCTGCCACGGCGGCTACCTCTCGGTGAGCGGGGCGAATAACACGATCACCATCACGGGCCACTGCACCAGCGTCAGCGTCGCCGGCCAGGGGAATCGAGTCACGATCGACAGCACGGATGCGATCAGCACCTCGGGCAAGGGCAACGTCGTCATCTACCACTGGGGCTCGCCGAATGTCGCCAACGCCGGAACGTCGAACACCGTCGGGCAGGGCTGACAAGGACGCTGTCCGCCTGGGCGAGCTTAGAATCGGGCCCCGTGGGCTTAGAGGACTCCGATGCGTTGCGGGTGCTGCGTGACGCCCTCGCTCCGGACGACTCGGGCGCCGGCGGCGAACTGGTCCACCGCTTCTACACCCACTGGTTCGCCCTCGACGTCTCGGTGCGTGACCTGTTTCCGCCCGAAATGGATGCTCAGCGAGCCGCTTTCGGCCATGCACTGCACTGGGTTTACGGCGAACTGGTGGAGCAGCGCGCTGCCGAGCCGGTGGCCTTTCTTGCTCAGCTCGGTCGGGATCACCGCGAATACGGTGTGCTGCCAACGCATTACGAGTCGTTGCGGCACGCGTTGCAGACGACGCTGCGCGCACACCTGGGCGATGCCTGGACCGACGCGGTCGCCCAGGCAGCTAACCAGTCGCTGAATCTGATCACCGGGGTGATGAGCGGCGCCGCCGACGCCGAGGAGGGACCCGCCTGGTGGGACGGCACCGTCGTCGAGCACCAGCGGGTATCCCGCGACCTCGCGGTCGTTCGGCTGCGACTGGACAGCCCGATGCACTACCACCCCGGTCAGTACGTCAACGCGCAAATACCGCAATGCCCGCGACGCTGGCGATTTCTCAGCCCCGCCATTCCGGCCGACCCGGACGGCGGGATCGAGTTTCACGTCCGCCAGGTTCCCGGCGGTCTGGTCAGCTCCGCGATCGTCAACGAAAGCCGACCCGGCGACCGGTGGCGGTTATCCAGCCCGCACGGGGGCCTGCAGGTCGACCGCGGCGGCGGCGACATCCTGATGGTGGCCGGCAGCACCGGCCTGGCACCGCTGCGGGCCCTGATCATGGACATGTCCCGCTACGCGGAGAACCCACGAGTGCACCTGTTCTTCGGCGCGCGCTACCGCTGCGAGCTCTACGACCTGCCGACGCTGTGGCAGGTCGCCGCGCACAATCCGTGGCTGTCGGTCTCCCCGGTGTCGGAGTACAACAGCGACCCGGCCTGGGCCACCGATTACCCGGACGTCACGCCGCCGCGTGGCCTGCACGTACACCAGATCGGTCAGCTCCCGGAGGTGGTGACGAAATACGGTGGTTGGGGCGACCGGCAGATCCTGGTCTGCGGCGGGCCGGCCATGGTCCGCGCCACCAAGGCCGCGCTGATCGCCAAAGGCGCCTCGCCGGACCGCATTCAGCACGACCCCCTGTCACGCTAGGCTGACCGCGTGCACGTGGTGACCCTGCGCGATCCGTCGTCGTCGTTGGCCGCGCAGTTCGTTCCGGACGGGGGCATGATCGGCACCTCGCTGACCGACTCGAAAGTCGAATTACTTGGTCAGCGGCGCGGACTTGACGCCTACCTCGAAGCCGGCAAGACGATGGGCATCCCGATCCTGTATCCCTGGGCAAATCGGCTGGGCAGCAACACTTATACGGCCGAGGGCGTGACGGTCGAGCTGACGCCGGGTGAAGACGGGGTGCGCGCCGACCCCAACGGGCTGCCCATCCACGGCACCCTGGCCGCCTATCCGGGCTGGCGGGTGGTGGCCGAGTCGGCCAACGAGCTGACCGCCGAAGTGGACTTCGGCGCCGAGGAGTGGCTGCTGGCCAGCTTCCCGTATCCCCATCTGCTGACGGTGTCCGTGCGGCTTGCTGAACGGACACTGACGGTGCGCACTACCGTCACCGCGACCGGCGACACCGCGGTCCCGCTGTGTTTCGGGTTCCATCCGTATCTGAGCGTGCCGGACACGGCGCGGGGCGAGTGGATCATCGAGACACCACGGCTACGGCATTTGCGCCTCGACGACCGCGGCCTGCCCACCGGCGAAGTTTCGGAGCAGGCCGCGAAGAAGGAACCCCTGGGCGACAACACCTTTGACGATGCCTACGACCAGGTAGCCGATGGCGCGGTGTTCGCGGTGTCCGGCGGCGGACGCCGCCTGGAAGTGCACTTCGAGCAGGGGTATCCGGCGGCCCAGATCTTTGCGCCACCCGGCGAGGATGTGGTGTGCTTCGAGCCGATGACGGCTCCGACAAATGCGCTAAGCCGCGGCGGCTACCGCAGCGCACGCCCGGGTGAGCCGGCGGTCGCGGTGTTCTCGATTCGCGCCTAGCGACCCTTACGCGGCTGCCACACCACCAGCGCCGTGCTCTTCGGTACCACCGCGACATCGCGGCGCTGGTTGGCGCGCAACACTGCTATCTCGTCGGCCATTTCCTTCAGCCGCGATTGCAGCGCCTCGACCTGGTTGGTCAGCTCAATGATCCGCTTGATGCCGGCGAGGTTGACTCCCTCGTCCTGCGACAGTCGCTGCACCTCGCGCAGCAAATCCACGTCGTGCTGTGAATAACGCCGCCCGCCACCGGAAGTGCGGCGCGGGATGACCAGCCCGAGGCGATCGTAGGTGCGCAAGGTCTGCGCGTGCATGCCGGCCAGTTCGGCCGCCACCGAGATCAAAAACGTCCGAGCTTCTTCTCGCTTGGGGTTTTTCGCCATCAGCGATTACCCGCCCATCCTGCCCGGGGGTTGAAACCACTGGACTGCTCGGCCTCCGCATACGCCTCCAGCGCCTCCTGCGCGGCGCCCTCCAAGTTCGGCGGCACAGCGACTTTCACGGTGACCAGCAAGTCTCCGCTGCCACCGCTGCGCTTGGGCACGCCGCGTCCACGCACCCGCAGGATGCGGCCGTCGGCGGTACCTTTGGGCACCCGCACGCCGACCTTTCCGTCCAGCGTGGGCACTGAAAGCGTTGAGCCCAAAGCTAATTCGCTGAAGCTGACCGGAACCGTCACGGTAAGGTCGTCGCCTTCGCGGGCGAATACCTTGTCCGGCCGCACATGCACCGTCACGTAGAGGTCGCCCGACGGCGCGCCTCGCAACCCGGCCTCGCCCTGCCCGGGCAGCCGGATCCGCTGTCCGTCTTCAACCCCGGGAGGGATCCGCACATTGATGGTGCGGGTGCGGGTGGTGACGCCGGTGCCTTTGCACTCGTCGCAGGGGTGCTCGATGATCGAGCCGCTGCCCCGGCAGTCGGTGCAGGGCTCTGAGAACCCGAACGCGCCCTGGTTGCTGCTGACCACGCCCGCGCCATTACAGGTGGCACACACCTTCGGGCTGGTGCCCGGACGTGCGCCGCTGCCATGGCAATTGGTGCATGGCGCAGGGCTGGTCAACCGCAGCGGCATCGCGACGCCTTGGGCGGCCTCGACGAAATCCAGCTCGGTCTCGGTTTCCAGATCGTTGCCGCGCCGGGGCCGGCTGGGACGAGCGCCCGCGCCGCGTCCGAACAAGCCGCCGAAGAGGTCACCGATGTTGGTGCCCCCGCTGCGGCCCGCGGCGTCGAACAAATCGTTGAGATTGAACTCGGCGCCGTCGCCGCCTACGTTGAAGCCGCCGAAGCCGCCGGTGTCGAACCTTCGACCACCGGGGCCACCGCCGGCGAAGAGCCGACGGGTTTCGTCGTACTCCTTGCGCTTAGCGGCATCCGACAACACGTTGTGTGCTTCCGACACCGCTTTGAACCGTTCACCGGCCGCCGGGTTGTCGGGATTCGCATCCGGGTGCAAATCACGCGCCAACTTTCGATAGGCGCGCTTTATCTCTTCGGGGCTGGCGTCGGGGGAGACGCCAAGCTCCTTATAGAAGTCTTTTTCGACCCATTCACGCTGGGCCATGTCGCGTCACCCCCTCTCACCTTTCGCTATTTCCGTTGTCCTGATTCTGTGCCTTATTCACCGGAGGTGTCGGCGTTATCATCCGTGTCGACCGGTTCGGTTTGGGCCGTGCTTGCGCCCTGGTCCGTGGGGACGGCATCTGCGCTGTCGCCCGCGACCGTGTCGACGACGCCAACCAGGGCGTGGCGCAGAACCTGATCGCCCAGTTTGTAGCCCTGCCGCATTACGGTGCCGATCACCGGCCGGGAGCCGTCACCCTCGTGCTGCACCGCTTCGTGCAGGACGGGGTCGAAGTCTTCGCCCTCCGCGCCGAACGACGTCAGACCGAGCCCGGTCAAGGCGTTCATCAGCGTGTCGGCAACCGACTTCAGCGGGCCGGCTTCCAGATCGCCGTGTTTGCGCGCGCGATCGAGATCGTCCAGCACGCCCAGCAATTGGCTGACGACACCGGCTTTGGCCCGGTCCGCCGCCGCCTGCTGGTCGCGCAGCGCCCGCTTGCGGTAATTGGCGAAATCGGCCTGCACCCGTTGCAGATCACCCAGCAATTCGGCGGCCTTGCCGGCCTCCTCGGGAGTTTCACCTGCGAACGCCGACGCACTCCCTCCCGGCTCGGAGCCGGGAGGGGTGTGCCGTACTTCGCCGGTCTCGGGATCAATCCGCCGCTTGTCGGTGACCGTCACCGGTTCCTGAGTGCCGTCGGTCTTTTGGTTTCCGTCGGTCACTTGGACTCCCGGTCGTCGTCGTCAACCACCTCCGCGTCCACGACATCGTCAGCCGAGCCGGCCTGCGGGCCGCCAGCGGCGTCACCGCCGGCCGCTTGAGTCGCCTCGTAGATCGCCTGACCCAGCGCCTGGGACTCCTCGCCCAGCTTTTCCATCGCCGACTTGATCGCGGCGATATCGGTGCCACCCAGCGCGGACTTGGCTTCCGCCACCGCGGCATCGACCTTGTTCAAGGTGTCTTCGGGAACCTTGGAACCGCCCTCGGCTTCGCGCTGTTCCTTGACGAACTTCTCCGTCTGGTAGACCAGCGTCTCGGCCTGGTTACGGACGTCGGCTTCTTCGCGACGCGTGCGATCTTCATCGGCGTGCGCTTCGGCGTCCTTGATCATCCGGTCGATCTCCTCCTTGGAAAGGCCGGAGCCCTCCTGGATTTTGATCGTGTTCTCCTTGCCGGTGCCCTTGTCCTTGGCCGTGACGTGCACGATGCCGTTGGCGTCGATGTCGAAGGTGACCTCGACCTGGGGCACGCCGCGCGGGGCCGGCGGCAGGCCGGTCAGCTCGAAGGAGCCGAGCAGCTTGTTGTGCGAAGCGATTTCGCGCTCACCCTGGTAGACCTGGATCTGTACCGACGGCTGGTTGTCGTCGGCCGTGGTGAAGGTCTCCGACCGCTTGGTCGGGATTGTGGTGTTGCGCTCGATGAGCTTCGTCATCACGCCGCCCTTGGTCTCGATACCGAGACTCAGTGGTGTGACATCAAGCAGCAGAACGTCTTTCACCTCGCCCTTGAGGACGCCGGCCTGAAGAGCCGCCCCCACCGCTACAACTTCATCGGGGTTGACGCCCTTGTTGGGCTCCTGGCCACCGGTCATCTCCTTGACCAGCTCGGTCACGGCGGGCATGCGGGTGGAACCACCCACCAGCACGACGTGGTCGATGTCGGAGACCGGAATACCGGCGTCCTTGATCACCGACTGGAACGGAGCACGGGTGCGGTCCAGCAGATCCTGAGTGATCTTCTGGAATTCGGCGCGGGTCAGCTGCTCGTCGAGGAACAGCGGGTTCTTGTCCGCGTCGACGGTGATGTAGGGCAGGTTGATCGAGGTGCTCTGGCTGGAGCTGAGCTCGATCTTGGCCTTCTCGGCGGCCTCACGCAGCCGCTGCATCGCCATCTTGTCCTTGGTCAGGTCAATCCCGCTGGTGCCCTTGAACTTTTCCACCAGCCAGTCGACCACGCGCTGGTCCCAGTCGTCGCCGCCCAGGTGGTTGTCACCACTGGTGGCGCGGACCTCGACCACGCCCTCGCCGATCTCGAGCAGCGAGACGTCGAAGGTGCCGCCACCGAGGTCGAAGACCAGGATGGTCTGTTCCTTCTCGCCCTTGTCCAGCCCATAGGCCAGCGCCGCCGCGGTCGGCTCGTTGACGATGCGCAGCACGTTGAGGCCGGCGATCTGGCCGGCTTCCTTGGTCGCCTGACGCTGAGCGTCGTTGAAGTAGGCGGGCACCGTGATCACCGCGTCGGTGATGTCCTCACCGAGGTAGCTTTCCGCGTCGCGCTTCAGCTTCTGCAGAACGCGGGCGCTGATCTCCTGCGCGGTGTACTTCTTGTCGTCGATCTCGACGGACCAGTCGGTGCCCATGTGCCGCTTCACCGAGCGGATGGTGCGATCGACGTTGGTCACCGCCTGGTTCTTGGCGGGCTGCCCGACGAGCACTTCGCCGTTGCGAGCGAACGCGACGACGGACGGAGTCGTGCGCGAGCCCTCGGAGTTCGCGACAACGACGGGGTCGCCACCCTCAAGAACTGCGACGACAGAGTTGGTGGTCCCGAGGTCGATACCGACCGCACGAGCCATAGTGATTCCTCCTGAATATGTAGAGCGTCTTTTGGTGCCACTATGCTGAGTGAACCCCGCTCAAGCCTGCCCCTGGGGGAATCGGCTTGTCAACCCATTATTGAGTCTGGGTCACTCAACTTGTCGATCAGTCTAACGATTGGTGTCGGGAGCTTGTTCCCGGGGGCCTTAGAATTTTTCCTGACGGCTTTGGTTGGCCCGTCTAACAGGCGAGACGGCGCGAATCTCCAACTCGCCGTGTCGTGAAAATGACGTTCTTGTTAATTAGGCATGCGTAGGACAACTAAGCAGTACCGTCAGCACTGTCTTGTACATCTGTCCCAGTCCTCCACGAGAAGGGCGAAGCGTCATGACTGCTCCGCGGGTCGTCGTTGCGCGCCGCGCAACCCCACAGTGTTGGTCCCACCTGCGATGAAGGCGGGTCGCTCGGCATCGCGATTCGCGTGGTGGAGTGAGTGGGCCGCGCCGTTGTGGATCGGTTGCAACTTCACCGCCTGGACCCGCTTGCTGATCCGCAACCGCTTCGCCGTGCACTGGAGCCGCTGGCATTACGCGGTGCTCTACACAGCTCTCAGCGTCGTCAACTCTTTCCTGGGGATCTGGCAGAGGATCGTGTTCGGCAAGCGAGTCGCCAACACCGCGATCGGCGATGCACCGATCTTCATCGTCGGGCACTGGCGTACCGGCACGACCATGCTGCACGAGATGTTGGTCCTCGACGATCGCCACACCGGTCCGACGACCTACGAATGCATTGCGCCGCACCACTTTCTGCTGACCCAGCGGTTTGCCCGATTCGCGGAAATCCTGACGTCGAAGCATCGCGCGATGGACAACATGGATTTGAGCATGGCGCATCCACAGGAAGACGAATTCGCATGGTGCATGTTGGGTCTGCCCTCCCCCTACCTGACCATCGCGTTCCCGAACCGCCCGACCCAGGACGAGCAGTATCTGGACATGGACAAGCTGACCGCGCGAGAACTGGACACGTGGAAAAAGACCCTCTTCCGTTTTGTTCAGCAGGTGTACTTCCGTCGCCGCAAGGCCGTGATCCTGAAAAGTCCGACGCATAGTTTCCGGATCAAGGTGTTGCTGGACATATTTCCGCAGGCGAAGTTCATCCACATCGTCCGCGATCCGTACGTCGTATATCCCTCGACCGTCAACCTTTTCAAGGCGTTCTCCCTTGTCCACGGCCTGCAGCGGCCGACGTTCCAGGGATTGAACGAAAACGTGCTGTCCACCTACGTCGATCTGTATCGAAAGCTGGACGAAGGCCGCGAACTCGTTGACCCATCAAGGTTTTACGAATTGCGCTACGAGGATCTGATCGCCGATCCCGAGGGACACCTGCGCGAAATGTACGAACACCTGGACCTGGGCGACTTCGAGCGGTACGCGCCGCGGCTTCGGCGGTACCTTGCCGACAAGGCGGCCTACCGGACGAACACGTACGAAATCACGACCGAACAGCGCGCGATCGTCACGGAGCGCTGGGCCGAGGTCATCGATCGTTACGGCTACGGGGCGGTGGCCGAGGGTGCGACATTCGAATGCGAGAAGGCAGCCGTCGCAGGGTAATTCAGCGGGCCGCGATCTCGTCGATCAACGCGAGCACAGCGCGGGTGGCCGCGCTGGTCGACCGGGCCGCGGACGTGGTGACGAACAAACGCCATTCCAGGTCGTAGTCGCTCACGCGGAGCGTGGCCAGGCCGAAATCGTCGATCTCGTCGAGGATGGTCCAGCTCAGGAAGCCGATCCCCAGACCGTTCCGGATGTAGGTCGCCGCCGTGCCGAGGTCGGCGACCTCCACGGCGACAGTCCGTTCGACGCCGGCGGCGGTGAATGCGTTGTCGATCACGGTTCTGGTGCCGTATCCCGGTGGGCTGTCGACGAACGACATTCCCGCCAGCTCGGCCAATGACACCGAATCACGTTGGGCGAGTGGATGATCAGCGGGGACAACCAGGAGCAGCGGGACGGCGGCAACGAGCCGGGCGTTCAGGTCGGCCGGCGGCGGCCCGGTAAAGACCAGAAAGGCGACGTCGAGGTCACCGTCGCGAAGCTGGCGGGCCAGTCCTGCCGATCCGGCGCTGGCGGCGCGCAAGTGCACCGTCACCCCGGGATGACGGGTATGCAGTTCGGCCAGCACCGCGGGCATGTCGATCACGCTGATGGACGTCAGAATTCCCACCGCGACGGTGCCGCGAACGGAACCTCGGGTGGCGTTGACAGCGTCCTTGGCCGCGCGGGCGGCGTCCAGGGTTTCGCGGGCGCGGGGTCGCAGCTCCTCTCCCGCCGGCGTCAGCTCCACTCCCGCCGAACCCCGAACGAATAGCTCCGCGCCGAGTTCGCGTTCCAGGGCCTTGATCGTCGCCGACACACCCGATTGGACGACATGCAATTTCTTCGCGGCCTCGGTGAAGCTCCGGTTGTCCGAAACGGCCAGAAAGTACTCGAGATGCCGAAGCTCCATCCAGCCATTATCACTGACTGTGCTGAGAGCCATCAGAACATGTCGTTGGCCCTGATGCAGCGGGCAAACGTAGCGTCGACTTCGTCGAGCGTGCCTTACCGCCCGTCGGCCATCCCATCCCCAACCTTGCTGGACGTGCCAATGACTCTGCAAGCTCCCGACCTCACCAGAACCCGAACGCGTTGGTCGTCGCCCTCCACCGACGACCAATTCGTCGTCGAGAACCCCGCCACCGGCCGAACCATCACCGTGGTCCAGGGAGCCGGGCCCAACGAGGTAGACCAGGCGGTACGCAAAGCCCATGCCGCACACCTGCGTTGGAAGCAGCGGCCGGCCCGGGAGCGCGGTGCCTACCTGCGTGAGATCGCCAAAATCATCCGCGCGCACGCGGACGAACTCGCGATCCTCGAGTCACGGGAAATGGGCAAGCCGATCGTCCAGGCACGCCAGTTCGACCTCGAAGCGGCGATCTCCATCTTCGAATACTTCGGCAGCATCGTGGAGTCCATCCCGAACAAGTCACGCGATCACGACACGGTCCTCGACGTCACCACGCTCGAGCCGTACGGGGTGATCGCCGCCATCGTGCCGTTCAACTGGCCACCCATCCACACCGCCGGAAAGATCGCTCCAGCACTCGCTGTCGGCAACGCCGTCGTGCTGAAGCCACCGGAGCAGACGCCCTCGGTGGTGCTGCGCATGGTGGAACTGATCCAGTCGGTGCTTCCTGACCGCGTGGTGCACGCCGTGCCCGGCAGGGGCGAGGTGGGTGCCGCCCTCGCCGGACACCGGCTGGTGGGCAAGGTCTCTTTCACCGGATCGCCGAGAACGGGTTCGGCAGTGATGCGAAATGCCGCCTGCAACCTCACCCCGACGCTGATGGAGCTGGGCGGAAAGAACCCGTTGATCGTGTTCGACGACGCCAACGAGCACGAGGCGCTGCTGGCCGCCATCGACGGCGGCTTCTTCAACCAAGGTGAAGCGTGCACCGCGTCCTCGCGGATCCTGGTGCAGGACACGATCTATAACCAGTTCGCCGCGAAGCTGTGCAAGGCGGTGACCCGGCTGCGGGTGGGCGACGGCGCCGACCCTACGACCGACGTCGGTCCATTGGTCACCCGCGCGCAGCAAAAACAGGTGCTGGACTACCTCAGGCTCGGCGTTTCCGAGGGCGCGCGCATCGCCGCCCAGGCGCCGCTGCCCGAGGATCCTCGTCTGGCCGACGGCTTCTACGTATCACCGACCGTGCTGACCGACGTGACTCCGCGAATGCGGATCGCGCGAGAAGAGATCTTCGGTCCGGTGGTCACCCTGATCCCGTTCGCCGACGAAGCTGAGGCGGTGCGGATCGCCAACAGCACGCCGTTCGGATTGGTTGCGGCGGTGTTCACCCAGGACGGCGATCGCGCGCTGCGGGTGAGCCGGCAGATCCGGGCGGGCGCTGTGTTCGTCAACAACTACGTCCGGATCGCGATCGGCACCGGATTCGGCGGGGTCGGCCACAGCGGATTCGGGCGCGAACATGCCGAGGAGACGCTGACCGAATACGGGTACACCAAAACGATCCGGTGGGCAGCCAAGCGCGACGAGCTGCCCTACTGGACCGCAGCCAGCCGGGTGCTGGAGACCTAAGGACAACCACGTGCGAACCATCGCACTCGAAGAGCATTACGCCACAGCGGGATTCCTGCGCGGGCCGGGCAGCTGGCTCGCGTCGCGGGCGGGCATGATCGACCCCATTTCCGACCTCGGCGACGGCCGCATTGCGGCGATGGACGAGGCGGGGGTCGATCTGGCGGTGCTGTCGCTGGCCGCGCCCGGCGTCGAGCAGTTGGACGGCCCGAAAGCCGTGGAGATGGCCCGCGAATGCAACGACGAACTCGCGACGGCGGTCGGTCGGTATCCCGATCGGCTGGCGGGCTTCGCGACCGTGCCGATCAGTGCGCCCGACGCGGCTGCCGACGAGCTGGAGCGGGCGATGCGCACGCTCGGCTTCCTTGGCGCGGTGATCAACGGGCACAGTCAAGGCCGCTACCTGGACGACCCCTTCTTCGAGCCGGTTCTCGATCGCGCGGCGGCGCTGAATGCTCCGATCTACCTGCACCCGACGATCCCGCCGGCGGCCGTCATCGAGTCCAGCTACGCGGGGTTCTCCCCCGAGGTCACGTTCGCGCTGGCGACAGTGGGGTGGGGCTGGCATATCAACACCGCCACACACGTGCTGCGGCTGATCCTCGGCGGCGTGTTCGACCGCTACCCACAGTTGCAGGTCGTCATCGGGCACATGGGCGAGGCGACGTCGTTCATGCTGCCGCGATTCGACGCCACGCTGAAGCCGGAGCTGACCGGGCTCAAACACCCCGTCAGCACCTACCTGCGGCAGCACCTGCACTACACCTTCGCCAACTTCAACGACGAAGCAACGTACGCGAACCTGGTCGCACAGGTCGGCATCGACCGGCTGGCGTTTTCCGCCGACTACCCGTTCGGGTCGATGAAGGCCGCCCGTACCTTCCTGGACAACCTCCCCCTGACCGACGACGAGCGGGCAGGCATCAGCCACCGCAACGCCGAGAAGCTACTGGGGCTGTGACCTCCTGACGCATGTTGGCCAATGCCCTGCTCTCACCGAATCCGATTGTGTCGCTCCGGCATTGGAAGCCGAGTCGGTATTCCAGGTAACCGGCAGGACAACGAATCTGGCGCCCACTCTTGAGCCCCTGGCGCAATTGCAGCCGACCACGCTGGCATTGATGCATGGCGCATCCTTTAGCGGCGACGGTGCCGCGCAATTGCGGGAGCTGTCCCACGGTCTCGCCGCGCCGCTGCCCGCGGCCCAGCGATAACACTTTGTCATCGGCGACATTTCAAATGCGCGTCGCCACAACAACTTGCCCCAGCTGGTGCGTAATCTACGTCTGATATCTCCGAGCTTCGGGAGTGACGCGTGCGGTTATCGCAGAGGACGCGGTGGAGTCTTGCCGGTGGATCCCTGCTGCTATCGCCCGTTTTGGTGGTTAGCCCGATGCTGATCAACGGCTGTTCCTCCGTCATCGAGGGCAGACCGGTCGCCGCGCCAGGCGCCGGACCGACCGAACCGGCGTTCCCGACACAAAGGCCGAGCGCCGCGCCGTCGAACCCGACTGGGATCCCACCGACGACGCCGGCCAACCCCACCGCGCCGGCCGGCGCCATTCCGCTGCCGCCCGACCAGAACGGCTACGTGTTCATCGAGACCAAGTCCGGCGTGACCCGCTGCCAGATCAACAAGGACAGCGTCGGGTGCGAGGCACCGTTCACCAACTCACCCCTGCAGGACGGTGAGCACGCCAACGGCGTCAACATCACCTCCGGCGGCTCTGTCCAGTGGATATTGGGCAACCTGGGCGCCATTCCCACCGTCACGATCGACTACAAGACCTACGACGCGCAGGGCTGGACGATCGACGCGTCGGAAGCCGGCACCAGGTTCACCAACGGCCACACCGGCCACGGCATGTACGTCAGCGTCGAGAAGGTCAACACGTTCTAAGCGCGGGTCAGTACGATCAGTCCCGTGGCAGGCCCACCGGACGACTTCGACAACCAGCCCACCCGGCACAGGGACGTCAACATGGGCGATCGCCCGCACGCCGGTGAACCGCCGCCGCCCGCTCCCGACGAGTTCGAGGCCGAAGAATCGCTGGACCCTCTCGACGACGCGGAAACCGAGGCCGCCGCCTGGTACCGCCGGCCCGTGGTGCTCATCGGCTGGGGCTTGATGGTTCTGATCCTGATCGCGCTGATCGTCTACGGCATCATCGAGCTGATCGGAGACCAGGGCACCGGCAGCACCCCGAGTACCACCACGACGCCGTCGCATACCACCCCAGTGACGACCACGACCAGCACGACGCCACCGGCGACCACCACGACCACCACCACCACGGAGCCGCCCACCAGCAGTGCCGTCCAGCCGCCCGCACACGAACCCACTCAGCAGCAGCCCACACATCGGCATCGCTGGCCGTCGTGGCTGCCCACGACCATCCCCGCGTTGCCCTAACGAGTTGATTGCAATTAGGTCAACGTTTGACGGCCGATCAGAAGCTGCGGGTGTGGGAGCCGCGTCCTCCCAACCTGCGCCAGTAGTGTCGGCAACCATGGCAAGGCACGCGCCGGCGGACTATGGCGTCGATGAGCCGACCGTCTATATCCATTACGGCGACGACGTGTACAGCCCCGTGCAGACCGAACCCGACGACCCGATCCCGGGTTGGCGCAAACCAATTGCGTTGACCGGGTGGGGCATCCTCATCGCGGTTCTGATCGCGCTGATCGTCTGGGGCATCATCCAGCTCGCGCACGGCGCCCCGCCGAAGGAACCGTTCACCCGCACCACCCCCGTGCCCACCACCACGATGTCGAGCCGGCCGTCGAGCAGCGCGAGCGTGGCGCCCCCGCAATCGAGCGGGCAGGTGACCACATCCACCGACGTTCCGACCGCGTCCACCGAGGACACGCTCACGTCGGCCCCGACGACGACGCCGACCACCCCGTCGGGCGACGCGTACCCGTTGCCGCAACTGCCGTCGGTGATCACGCTGCCGCAGCTGCCCGGGCTCCCCACCGAGATCACGTTGCCGCCCGGCCTGTGAAAAGGGCTTCCACTTAGACTCGCGGGAACCCACAGCCACATGTACGACAAAACACAGGGGTACGCCAGATGAGCGAGTCGCTCGGGTTGTCGATCGGGGTGGCCAACCTGGTCGCGGCCCGCGCCGACCGCGATGCGGTGACTCGCAGATCCGTGCTGACGTTGTTTGACCAGCGGGCCTCCGAAGTCGGTCTGCCGGAGGAAAATCCGGACCCGGCCGACTCCGGTCTGGTGATGCGGGGATTCGTCGAACGAGTCGGGGACCGGACTCCGTTGGTGGCGGCCGACGGAACGAAGTACCTCGGGGACGCGCTGACGGTCGAAGCGCTCGAGGCGATGGCACGCGCTGTCGACTACGGAACGCCGGTCACCATCGCGGTCCCCGCGTATTGGTCGCCGGAGCAGTGCGACGCGTTGCGCGAGGAATTCTTCGCCCAGCCCGGACTGGCGCCCAACGGCGTACCGCCGGCTCTGGTCTCCGATGCCACCGCCGCGCTCACCGCGCTGCGCGCCGAACCGGACTTCCCGACCGAAGGCATCGTCGCGTTGTGCGACTTCGGCGCCAGTGGCACCACCGTGACACTGACCGACGCGGGGTCGGACTTCGCACAGATCGGCCCGTCGGTTCGCTACCGCGAGTTCTCCGGCGACGCGATCGACCAGCTCATCCTCGACCGGGTGCGCGACAGCGCTCCGAGCGACAGCTCCGGCGGCCTGGCCAGCACGACCCGGATGGGGTCGCTGGCCCGTCTGCTCGACCGATGCCGGACCGCGAAGGAAAGTTTGTCGACGGCGACGGTCACCACGGTCCCGACGGTTACCGGCGAGGATGTCGAGCTGTCCCGCAACGAATTCGAGGAGCTGATCTCCGGGCCGCTGGACGAATTCGTCGCAAGCGTCGAAGACATCTTGCGGCGCAACGAGATTCCGAAGGCGAACCTGGCCGCGGTGGCCACCGTCGGCGGCGGTGCCGTCATCCCGCTGCTCGGCGCCCGCCTTGCCGAACGCCTCGAGGCGCCGGTCCGCACCCCCGCGCAACCCGGTTTGAGCGCCGCGATCGGCGCGGCCGCCTTCGGCCAGCAGCACCCCCCGGCCCGCGCGGTGGCGGCGAGTCCTCCCGTCGAGAACCCGACGCAGTTGGCCAGCGTCGCGCCGGCGGACATGACGCAGGTCTTGCCGGGCGCCCGGATCGAAGAAGAAGGCCCCCTGGCCTGGTCGGAGGACGAAGACGAGGACGATCCGGTCCCCTACACGGGCCCCGAGCACAGCGGCCAATACGTCCGGGACGCAATGGGATTCGACGACGCGGACGACGATGCCTACGCTGCCGCGGCCGCGCCCTGGTACAAGCGCACCGCCGTGGTCTTGAGCTTGGCCGGTGCCGGCGTCGCAGTGCTGGTGGCCGCGGTACTGGCGCTGACCCTGGGCAACGTCGAGACCGGCCCGGTCCAGCGCCCGCCGACCCAGCCAACGGCCCCACCGCCCGAGCAGACCGTGACCGTCACCGAGTCGAACCCCAGCCCCACCGCGACGACGACGCCACCACCGCCGCCCCCGTCGACGACCACCACCGAGGCGCCCGTGACGACGACCACGACCGAGGCGCCCACCACGACCTATCAGCCGCCGACCACCACGACGACGGTTCCGCCGACCACGACTACGTTCACGCCGCCTCTGCCGACCGAACGAGAGAGACCGCACTGGCCGTGGCGGCGCTACTAGCGCGGTTGGATGTCGTAGCCGTGCGCGGCGAAATCGGCCACCATCGCTTCGGCGCTGCGCACCGCCGCGCGGCACGCCCTGGTGGTGAACGGGTCGTTGAGCGGATGCTCGGCCCGGCGGCGCCAGCGTTGTGCCGCGGCGAATGCGGCGCGCGGTCCCTCCTGGGGGTCGGCGTTTTCGGGCTTCAGCCCCAGCCTGCTGGCCGGCCGAGTGCCCGATCCACCGATGATACGGCGCAGTGACGCCGTCTCTTCCTCATTCAATGCCGTAGGGCGAGAGGCTAATTGGCTGAGCAGCCGAAGCTCTTCGAAGGCATGGGTGTCGGCTAGCAGCGGGTCGATATCGGCGATGACGTACGGAGTCGCGACGATCGGGAACACCTCCACAAACCGTCGCAATGACACCAGCGCGGTGTGCGCCTTGAGCATGTCGGAGCGCTGCGCGAACTGCTGATCGATGACCTCACGCAACGCCACCAGTCCACTGCGCTCCAGCAATTCGTCGGCCAGCCCTGCAGCGTCGGCGACTCCGGCGGCCAGCACGGCGAGCGAAATCCGCAGGCCGAACATGCCGAACCGCTCCAGCAGCTGGGCGCGGGTCGCCGCGTCGACGGGCAGCGGGCTATCGGCCCGGACGAAACGGTCCACGCTCAGCATCGCCTTGCCGAGTTCGGCCTTATCGGCTCCGGCGAGCTTCTGCAGTGCGATGAACTCACTTTGGCGCAGCGTGCGCGCGGTCAGCGCGAGCAGCCCCGACACCGGCACCACGGCCTGACAGATGCCGGTCTCATTCATCTCCCTGGTGAATCGCTGCGCGACGTCGGCCGCCGAGAGCATCGCGTCGATCCGGCCCGCGCCGATCTCGTCGGCCCGTGACGCCACCCCGATGATGCCCAGCGCACCCGCGGACCCACCGACGAGTTGCCCAATCTGCCTGAGCAGGGCGATATCTGCGGCGTTGAGGGTGCGCAACAGGAACACCACGGCGTCCACCCGCGGCACCCCGTCAGGCGGAACGAGCAGCCGCAGCGTGCGCTCGGAGGCCTCACGCGTCAGCGACGACGTTCCCGGGGTGTCGATGATGGTGGTATCGACCAGCTCTTCGGCGGGCCATTCGACGCCCAGGTCGGCCACGTCGGCAGGGTTGAGCGCCCGGAAGTCGAACGTCAGCCCGCCGCTGTGGCTGATCGGCACGTTGGAATGCCTTCCGCCCCAATGGTTTGCGGTGACCTTCGGGGTTGGGCCGTGCCGGAACCACGTCACGATGCGGGTGGCCTCGGTGGCGTCGGTCGGCGCGATGTCCTGCCCGACCAACGCGTTGAGCAGGGTGGACTTCCCGGCTTTCAGCGTGCCGGCCAGGGCGATGCGGATCGGTTCGTTCAGCCGCGCGCCGATACGGTCCAGTTCGTAGAAAACCTCGGGCCGGTTCCGGAACGCCGGCTCACCACGGTAGGCCTGGATGGTCCCGCCCAGAATCGCACGCACTCGATCGCTAGTGCTCACACCTGTCCTACGGTCACCTGTGGCCTCAGTTTGTCCACATTCTCGGTGACCTGGTTCAGGATATTCAACTGCCGCTCGAGTTCGCGGACTTTGTTGTCACGCTCGGCTTCTTCGACGTGTGCCGCGGCGATGGTGGACTGCAGCGATTCGTTGAGCGAACGGCTGATCTCGTTGGCGATGTCGCGGTAGTGGTCGCGCAGCGTGCGGTGGATGATCTTGAGCCGGTCGCGAGATTCCTTGCCGACCACGAACGAGATGTCGTCGACAAAGCGCCGCACATTCGTCTTGGCCTCGGCGCGCGCCCGCAGCAGCCGGTTCTCCTTGTCCTCCTTGTAGGCCATGCGGCCGAGGATCAGCCCGGCGCCCACGGACAGCGGGTTGAACAGGCCCAGCCCCGCTACCGAGGACAACATGCCGATCATCACCACGCCGCCGTACGAACCACGCAGCCCGGTCACCACTTTCTGGCCCTTGCCGGCCGGCTTGGACTCCAGCTCGGACAGCGACTTGAGCCGACCGAAATCCTCGCCCATCGCGCGTTGGCTCAGTTCCGGGGTCAGCACCGAATCCAGTCCCGCCGCGGCGAATGAACGGGCCACGTCGTCGGCAAGCTCCTCGGCGCGTTGGTAGGCCCACACGAAGTTGTCCCCGACGGCGGTGGCGACCGCTTCCTCGACGTCGGCGCCGATCTCGGCCCAATGCTGAGTCGGGTCACACGAATCGATCTGGCGTTCGATGTCCTCGGTGAGCGAGCGGAACCGGGCCCGCATGTCGTGGTCGACATCGGTGCTCAGGTCGGTGAATCCGTCGTTGAGCACTTGCTGCCACAGGGCGGTCTGTTCGAGTGCGTCCAGCGCATCGCGCTTGCGCCGCTCCATGTCCTCGGCAAGTCGGTCACGAAGCCCCGGATCGTTGACGACCGCTAGCTCCGAGCCCGCAGACATCGTCAATTGCTCTGCAGCAGAACGTATATCGCGTAGGACCTGGTCGCGCACCCGGTCGGTCTCGCGGGAGAGCACCTTCTCGCTGAGGAATTTGACGATCGCCGGAAAGTTGGACTCCTCGTTGAGTTCGGCGTCGTTCTGCGTGACGGCGTGGCTGCGCAGCAGCGACGAGACCGGCAGGATCGGCATCGGTACCCCGGCGCGCTGCAGGTGCGCGGTGTTGGCGCCGACGATGTCGCGCCAATGCGGGTAGAGATCAGTCTTGGTGGCTGCCAGCACCCCGACGGGGCAAATCCGGTGTGCCTGCCGGATGAACCACATCTCGGGTTCGGTGAGTTCCTGGCTGGTGTCGCTGACCATGATCAGCGCGTCCGCGGTCGGCAGCAGTCCAAGCGTCGCCGACAAGTGCGGCTGCCCGTGGCCACCCACGCCGGGGGTGTCGATGAACGCCAGCCCGCCTTGCAGCAGTGGGCTGGGCGCGCCGATTTCGACGCGCAGCACCTCGCGGCCGCCGGCTTGCGGCGCTCGGCGCAGGTCGGTGTTGATGTCGTCGATCGGGATGTCGACAGGCGCGGGTTCGCCGTTGGGTCCTGCGGCCACGATCAACCGCGCCGACGGCGGGTCGCCGTGGCGGACAACGGTGATGACCACGGTGGCCTCGTCGTCGCCGACCCGCGCCACCGGCAGGTTGAGCAGCGAGTTGAGCAGCTGACTCTTGCCCTGCTTGAGCTGCCCGGCGATCACTACCCGGATCTGCGGGTCGGTGATGCGGTCGCGGGCGCGGGCTAGTCGGTCTGCGAGGTCATTGCGTTCGTTGAGTTCGGCGATGGCAACGGTGTGGTCGATCAGCTCGACGATCACGCCGACCCGTCGAGGGTCACTGGGTTGAGTCACCGCGCTTCCCCACTTTCTCGCATCTGCGATTACCGTATTCGCGCGAAACGGCGGGGATCAAAAGGTCCCCGCCGTTTCGGTGTGTCGGCCCGTTACCCGTGCGGGCCGACAACGTGTGCGGACGCGGGATGGGGCGCCGGCGCGGGCTCGTGCACTGGGGCCGGCGCGTGCGGTGTGCCTTCGAACACCGACGGGCTGTGCGGTGCCGGAGCAGGCGCGTGCTCGACTGGAGCAGGCGAATGCTGAACCGGGGCAGGCGAGTGCTGAACCGGAGCCGGCGAATGCTGAACCGGAGCCGGCGCGTGCTGAACCGGGGCCTGTTGCGCCGGTTCGTGGATCACCGGTCCGCCCGCCGCGCCGTGGCCGGCAGCGCCACCGGAGCCCCCACCCTGGATGACCGGGCCCTGGTTCGACGGCGGCGTCACGTGACCGCCAGCCGCGCCTCCGGCACCGCCGCCGCCCTGAACAACCGGGCCCTGTCCAGCCGCGCCGGTCGAGCCGGTCGGGCCGTGCTGAGCCGCGATGCCGCCGTTGCCGGCGACACCGCCGCCGCCTCCGAGCGTCGCGCCTTCCTGGCCGAGGATGCCGCCGTGAGCTCCACCGCCGGCACCTGCATTGACGCCGCCGCCTGCTGTTCCACCGGCCGGGAAGTCACCGCCGACGCCGAAACCACCACCGGCTTGGCCACCGGCTGCGGCGTGGCCGCCCAAACCTGCGCCGCCCGCAACGGCCGGGGTTGCAGCTTGCGGTGTCGCGTGGCCGCCGCCCAGGCCGGTGCCCTCGCCACTCAACATGCTGGTGCTGCGTGCGCCGCCGATGCCAAGGCCGGCGCCACCGGCTGCGGCGACACCGCCTTGACCACCGACGCCGACACCGCCGAGTGGACCCGCCACGTGAGGAGTGGCGGCACCGTTCAGCGCGGCGCCTTCGCTAGCGATCAACCCCGCCTGACCGCTGGCACCGGCACCCAGCGCTGCACTGCCCCCCGCGCCGGCGATCGCGCCGACATTGCCGGCACCGGCAAGCTGGCTGCTGGCGCCGAAACTGGCCTGGCTCGCCAGAGCGGCCTGACCACCAAAGGCACCCGCGGCCTGGCCCCCCAAACCAGCCTGACCACCAGCACCAAACCCACCGCCGAGGTTGCTGCCGCCGGCCAATCCACCGCCCGCACCGAACGCGCCCCCAGCCTGACCACCAGCTCCGAATCCCGCCTGGCTCGCCAGAGCGGCTTGGCCGCCCAGACCCGCCTGACCCCCGAGCCCTGCCTGACCGCCGGCACCAAGGCCACCACCGATCTGGCTACCAACGCCGACCTGGCTACCAACGCCAACTCCGCCGCCCAAGCCACCACCGGCTTGGCCACCAAAGCCACCTGCCGCCTGACCGCCCAAGCCAGCTTGGCCGCCGGCGCGGAAACCGCCGCCGATCTGGCTACCAACGCCGGCGTCGGCACCGAAGCCACCACCGGCTTCACCCCTCAAACCAACACCGGCGTGGCCACCCAGGCCCACCCCTCCGCCAACGCCGGCGTCGCCGTTGAATCCAGCACCTGCGCCGACTCCAGCCCGACCACCGAGTCCAGCCTCGCCACCAAGACCCGCGCCGCCACCGAACCCAGCGCCGCCTTCAACACCACCACCAGCCCGCAGCCCAACACCCTCACCGAAACCAGCGCGGCCACCGAGACCAGCCTCGCCACCAAGAGCCGCGCCGCCACCGAACCCAGCGCCGCCTTCAACACCACCACCAGCCCGCAGCCCAACACCCTCATTGAAACCAGCGCGGCCACCAAAGCCGCTCTCACCACCGAGACCGATACCGGCGCGACCGCCCAGGCCAACTTCACTGGCCAGACCGAAGCCGGTGTGTCCACCGAAACCACCACCAAAGCCGGTGCCGTGGCCGAATTCACCTGCCCCAGGCCGGTCGTCCCACCCGTGTCCCTCACCAGGCCGTCCGTCGCCCCACCCGTGTCCCTCACCAGGCCGTCCGTCGTCCCACCCGTGTCCCTCACCAGGCCGTCCGTCGTCCCACCCGTGTCCCTCACCAGGCCGTCCGTCGTCCCAC